>CAZNFR010000008.1:8573-65417 GCA_964572225.1 uncultured Bacteroidaceae bacterium | reverse complement strand
AGTCAATGAACTAAGTATGCATGCAAAGGGAGAAATCCTGATCATAACCGATGCAAATGTTCTATTCCGTCTGGATACCCTGTTTGAGATCGTAAAAAATTTCCGTGATCCCAGTGTGGGGTTCGTGGATGCCTCACCTCTCGATTACCGTCACTCCTTGCGAGAGAAAGGATGGTTCAAAAGGCATATTCTTTCCGATGAGATAAGCCTGTACGAAAGCCGAAAGCGAGGATTCATGATTATCCCCTATGGGGGATGTTATGCACTGCGGAAAAAAGATTTTCAAGAGATCCCGAGAATGAATCTGAGCGATGATGTTTTTTTAAACATGTCCATGCTCAGCAAAGGATACGATTCCATCCGCGCCGAATCGGCCGAAGTGGAAGAAGAAGAACCCTTAAATCCTACGCTGCATCTTGAAAGGGAAATTCGCCTTGCTAAAGGGATGTATCAAAATACATTTGCCTTTCTCCGGTTATTACGGCCCCTCTGGAGATTAAAAAGCCTGGCTTTCCTATCCAGATTAGTCGTTCCTGCCCTCTCCCCGTTTTTACTTGTTAGTGTGCTAAGCCTAAACTTTTTCCTCCTGACCCAAACCCTTTATCAGGTAACTTTTGGCATTCAGATTGCATTTCTCTTCCTGGCAGGAATTGACGTTTTATTTAGATTATTTAAGCTTCATATTGTATTTTTGCGCTTTGTAAGTGCCGAGATCAGTAAAAACCTGGTTATTTTCCTGGGTTTCCTCAGTTTTTTGGCAGGAACCGATTTCGGATTATGGCAACCAATCAGAAAGAAGAATGTCGGAGAAAATAAAACTTAATAGTATTCCAGAGGCAATTGAAGACATCCGGAAGGGTAAGCTGGTTATTGTAGTAGATGATGAGGATCGTGAAAACGAAGGTGATTTTATCGCTGCAGCCGAGTTTGTCACTCCTGAGATCGTAAATTTTATGGCAACCCATGGAAGGGGGCTTATTTGCGTGGCACTTACCGAAGAACGCTGCAAGGAGCTGGAGCTCGAAATGATGGTGAGAAATAATACCAGCAGCCATTCAACTGCCTTCACCGTCTCCGTTGACCTGGTCGGACATGGCTGTACCACGGGGATTTCGGCATCCGACCGGTCGAAAACCATCCGGGCCCTTACAGAGGAATCCACGAATCCGGCCGATCTTGCACGACCGGGCCATATTTTCCCTCTTAAAGCCAAACGAAACGGAGTGCTGAGAAGATCGGGTCACACAGAGGCAGCAGTCGACCTTGCAAAACTTGCTAAATTGAAACCTGCCGGAGTGCTGGTGGAGATCATGAACGAGGATGGTTCCATGGCCAGACTTCCGGAGCTAAGGAAGATCGCCGGAAAATTTGACCTCAAAATTGTTTCCATAAAGGACCTTATTTCCTACCGGCTCAATTTTGAATCCATTGTCATAAAAGGAGTGGAAGTTGACCTCCCTACCAAATACGGACAATTCCATTTGATCCCCTTCATCCAAAAATCGAACGGACTTGAACATGTCGCTCTGATTAAGGGTAAGTGGAAAAAGAATGAGCCTGTCCTTGTAAGGGTTCATTCATCCTGTGTAACCGGTGATATTTTCGGATCCTACCGCTGCGACTGTGGCTCTCAGTTGCACGAAGCCATGCGGATGATTGATAAAAAAGGAAAAGGGGTTATTCTTTATATGAACCAGGAAGGGAGAGGAATCGGACTTTTCAACAAGATCAGGGCCTACAAACTTCAGGAAGAAGGTTACGATACTGTCGAAGCAAACTTAGAACTGGGTTTCAATGATGACGAAAGGGATTATGGGGTGGGTGCAAGCATGATGCATGCCCTGGGCCTCGGTAAAATTCGGCTTATCACCAATAATCCGGTCAAACGGGCTGGCCTTGAAGGGTACGGGATTGAGATCGTGGAAAATATACCCTTGGTGATCGAAGCGAACGAGCATAACCGTTTTTATCTTGAAACCAAAAGAGACAAAATGGGGCATTTCCTCAACATTGTCAGTTATGATGTGAACGGAAATGCCAGAAAGAAGTAGATGTCACTTAGAATCATCTATATGGGTACACCGGAATTTGCCATTCCTCCCCTTCAGGCGCTTATTGATGCCGGGTATCCTGTTATTGCGGTCGTAACCGCACCCGACAAACCTTCAGGGAGAGGTAAAAAACTCTCCGAATCGCCGGTAAAGAAATTTGCGCTGGAACAGGGAATAAAGGTGCTGCAACCTGAAAAACTTAAAGATCCCGGATTTATATCGGAATTGGAGTCCCTGAAGCCCGACCTGCAGGTAGTGGTTGCCTTTCGAATGCTTCCGAAGCAAGTCTGGTCCATCCCGCCAAAAGGCACATTCAATCTCCATGCATCTCTCCTCCCTCAGTACCGGGGAGCGGCACCCATCAACTGGGCAATTATTAACGGAGAAAAAAAGACCGGTCTTACTACCTTTTTTATTGATGAGAAGATTGATACGGGTGAAATCATTGCCCGGGTAGAAGTTAGTATCGGTGAAGATGAGACAGCCGGAGAGCTACACGACAGAATGATGTTTATCGGTGCGGAACTGGCACTTCAAACAGTAAAAGACATCGAAAACGAAAGGATAAAAACCCTGCCGCAGTCAGACCTGGGGAAGGATCTGAAGCTTAAGCCGGCTCCAAAAATTTTTCGTGAAGATTGTAAGATCGACTGGAACAACAAAGGGGAAAGCGTTCATAACTTTATTCGCGGACTCAGCCCTTATCCGGCTGCATGGACCCTGATCAGTGACCAAAATAATACTCAGTCCCAGCTTAAAATTTACCTGAGTGATTATGAGAATATCGATCATGGTGAAGTACCCGGAACCCTGATCAGTGACCAGAAAAACTATCTGAAAGTAGCTGTTCAGGATGGATTTACGGAGATTCTGGAAGTCCAGCTTGCCGGAAAAAAACGGCTGAATATCAAAGAATTTCTTATCGGATTTCCTGATATCACCCGGTTCCGGGTCTAATCCTGAAACTCAAATTTCAATTTATCACCATCACCGGAAGGTTCTTCCTTCTCCAATACCCTTTCGATAAACACACCCTTACTTTTGCGAAGAGAGATCCGGGTTCCCGGCTCAGGTTCCTCCCCTGCCTTCAGGTTATTCTTTGCTCGTAATTTCTCCAGCTTGACCCCATAAACCTGAGATACATCGTAAAGTGTTTCCCCTTCCTTAAGGATATGAAAATCATTGCCCCGCTCAGCTTTATTTCTTTTGGGCTGCAGATAAAGGACCTGCCCGGGTCTCAATGAAGAATCGGCAGTCAGTTCATTATACCTGAACAACTCATAATCCATTAGATTAAGTTCCTCGTTCAGAGAGCTGAAACTATCACCCGGTTTGGTAATGATATAATCAACACGATTGTTCATCATCACCTTCCTTTGTGCTGAAGAAAGCAAATTGTTGTCCTTATTCTTACGAATATCTTCAGGATCAATCATTTCGAGGGCCAGGAGATCATATTGCTGAAGGTTATTATCCTCAATTATTTCAATCAACAGATCAGCATATTTTCTACTGGTGGCATAACCGGCTTTTTTCAGTCCCTGTGCCCAGCCTTTGTAATCGGTGATTTCCAGTTCAAAAAGGGAGGCATAACGGGCTGATCCTGTAAGAAAATCGGAATGATCCTTAAAAGATTCGTAAACATCCCGGTATTGGCGGAAGCATTCATTTTTCTCATCATCATCATGGTATATTTTCTTCCCCTTCCAGGCACTGTGGCACTTGATTCCGAAATGATTTTTTCCTTTTACGGCCAGCCGGGAGTTCCCGTTATCCGATTCCAGCAAAGCCTGGGCAAGCTTGATGCTTGCCGGCACCCCTGACCTCAGCATTTCATCTATGGCAAGCTGATAATAGTTGTCAATGTAATCCTGTCTCGTTAATCTGCCCGAACTCTGAGCAAGAGCAGCTGTTGAGATAAGCAGGACTGCGGTTAATGCTATCCCCTTCATGGATTATCGTTTTCTTCGGACTAAAATTAATAGATATACGTAAGTAACAGGAGGAAAATTATTAACAGGAAGAGGATTTATCGGTAAAGTAAACTTTTGCCCATGCTTAATTCTATTCGAAAAAATGTTTGAATAGATCCCCTGGAGGAGGCGGGGCCTCTAGGAAAACTTCCTCCTTTTTCACGGGATGAGTGAAACGAATCGAACGTGCATGAAGGCTGATCCCTGCATCCGGATTCGATCTTGGAAAACCGTATTTCAAATCACCCTTAATGGGAGAACCTGCTGCACTCAACTGTGCTCTGATCTGATGATGCCTTCCTGTACTCAGCTTTATTTCCAGAAGGTGGTAGGTCTTGATCGATCTGAGTAGCTTATACTCGAGCCTGGCATATTTGGCTCCCCGGGAATCTTTCGAAGCCAGGTAACTCTTATTTTGTTTTTCATTTTTCCTAAGGTAATTTTCCAGTACATCCTCAGTTTTCGGAGGCAATTCCTTCACAATGGCCCAATAGATTTTTTCCGATTCCTGATTGCGGAATATCTCGTTCATTCTGGAGAGAGATTTCGAGGTTTTGCAATACACCAACACACCGCTAACGGGTCGGTCAAGCCGGTGAGGAACCCCAAGGTAAACATTACCCGGCTTATTATCACGCACCTTTATAAAGGCTTTTACCTTATCATCAAGCGAGGTGTCTCCGGTTTTATCCCCCTGGACAATTTCCGAAACCGCTTTGTTTAGGATCAATAAATGATTATCCTCATAAAGGATATCTGAAGGTGAGATCATAAAGGTTTAATACTGTTCTTTTTCATTGGGAAAATCCAGGCTCCTGACATCATGGATATAGTTCTGGACCGCACCCAGGATCTCCTGGTAAAGATTGTGGTACCTTCTCAGGAACCGGGGTGAAAATTCCTGGGTAATTCCAAGCATATCGTGCAATACCAGCACTTGTCCGTCAACATCGGGACCTGCACCAATGCCAATCACAGGAATCTTAAGGGTGGATGACACTCTTGCACCCAGCTTGGCAGGGATCTTCTCAAGAACAATGGAGAAACAACCGGTCTCTTCCAGCTGTTTCGCGTCCTCCATTAACTTATTGGCCTCTGCCTCATCGGTCGCACGAACTACGTATGTACCGAATTTATGGATAGACTGCGGGGTAAGTCCCAGATGTCCCATCACCGGTATCCCTGCACTAAGTATCCTGACAACGGATTCATTGATCTCGCTGCCGCCTTCCATCTTGACTGCGTGAGCCCCGGTCTCTTTCATGATCCTGATGGCCGAGGAAAGGGCCTCCTTGGAATTTCCCTGATAGGCTCCGAAAGGCAGATCAACCACGACAAGAGCGCGGCTAACTGCCCTTACCACCGAAGAGGCATGGTAAATCATTTCATTCAGGGTAATGGGGACGGTAGTTTCATATCCTGCCATAACATTGGAGGCTGAATCCCCCACCAGGATAACATCCACGCCTGCCTGATCAAGAATTTTGGCCATGGAATAATCATATCCGGTTAACATGGCAATTTTCTCTCCCTTCAGTTTCATGGCCGTGAGCACATGCGTAGTAACTCTTCTTACATTTTTATGTAATGACAATGGTTTGAGTTTTGGTATCCAACAAAAGTAGCACCTAATCCTCAAATCCCCAAATCCCCCTCCATCCCCTTTCATCCCCTGACATTCTGTCACCGGAATTTTGTCGGTATTTTATGGCTTAAGGTAAATAATGTCAGAAATGAACAGAATAAGGATGATGGCATAATCATTGACCAATTTAGCCCAAAGTTGAATATTAAAAACGAAGTTTATGAGTAAAATAATAGGAATAGACCTGGGAACAACCAACTCCTGCGTTTCAGTTATGGAAGGGAACGAACCGGTAGTAATTCCGAATAGTGAAGGAAAACGTACCACCCCTTCCGTTGTAGCCTTTGTGGAAAATGGTGAGCGCAAGATTGGAGATCCCGCGAAAAGACAAGCAATTACCAATCCCCAGAAAACCGTCTCTTCCATTAAGAGATTTATGGGAGAAACTTTTGATAAGGTTCAAAAAGAGGTAAAAAGGGTTCCTTACAAAGTAATCAAGGGTGAAAATAATACACCCAGGGTACAAATAGATGACCGGAAGTATTCACCTCAGGAAATTTCGGCCATGGTGCTTCAGAAAATGAAGAAAACGGCCGAAGATTATCTGGGACAACAAGTTACTGAAGCAGTTATTACGGTTCCAGCTTATTTCAGCGATTCCCAGCGGCAGGCAACCAAGGAAGCCGGCGAAATTGCAGGACTGAAAGTCCGCAGGATCATCAATGAACCCACTGCAGCCTCCCTTGCCTACGGACTCGATAAGAGAAACAAGGATATGAAGATCGCTGTTTATGACCTGGGTGGAGGTACTTTTGATATTTCCATCCTGGAACTGGGGGACGGGGTTTTTGAGGTAAAATCAACCAATGGTGACACCCATCTGGGTGGGGATGATTTTGATCATTTGATTATTGACTGGTTGGTAGAAGAATTCAAAAAAGACGAAGGAGCCGATCTGAGTAAAGATCCCATGGCCATGCAGAGACTGAAGGAAGCTGCGGAAAAAGCCAAAATCGAACTTTCGAGTTCTTCCAGCACAGAGATCAATCTGCCCTATATCATGCCGGTTGACGGTGTCCCCAAGCACCTTGTCAAATCCCTTTCGAGGGCCAAGTTTGAAAGTCTGACCGATTCATTGATACAGGCTACCATTGAACCTTGTAAAAAAGCTCTCAAAGATGCAGGCATGAGTGCTTCGGATGTGGATGAGGTTATTCTTGTAGGGGGATCTACCCGAATTCCGGCAATCCAGCAGGTAGTGGAAAAATTCTTCGGGAAAGCCCCTTCCAAAGGAGTAAATCCTGACGAAGTTGTGGCAGTCGGGGCTGCAATCCAGGGTGGTGTTCTTACCGGTGAAGTTAAAGATGTACTTCTCCTCGATGTAACACCGCTTTCTCTGGGTATTGAAACCATGGGAGGAGTTGCAACCAAGCTGATAGAATCCAATACCACCATCCCAACCAAGAAAACCGAGACCTTTACAACCGCTGCAGATAATCAGCCTTCGGTCGAAATTCATGTACTTCAGGGCGAACGTCCTATGGCAAGGGATAATAAAACCATCGGAAGATTCCATCTGGATGGCATACCCCCTGCCCCGAGAGGCGTTCCTCAGATAGAGGTTACCTTCGATATCGACGCCAACGGGATCCTCAATGTATCTGCAAAAGATAAAGGTACCGGCAAAGAACAGAGCATCCGAATCGAAGCTTCCTCCGGACTCAGCGACGATGAAATTGAAAGAATGAAGCGCGAGGCCAGGGAAAATGAAGAATCGGATAAGCAAGCCAAAGAAAAAATCGATAAACTCAATGCTGCAGACAGTCTCATTTTCCAAACGGAAAAACAACTGAAGGAATTTGGAGACAAATTACCTGCAGATAAGAAAGAACCCATTGAAAAAGCGGTTGAAAAACTCAGGGATGCGCACAAAAGCGAAGACCTGGAAGCAATCGAAAAAGCTTCTGCCGAATTAAATCAGCTATGGCAGTCTGCCAGTGAAGAAATGTACAAGGCAGGTCAGCAGGCAGAAGGAGCCAGTGCTTCCGCAGAAGAACCCGGTGAAAAGAAACAAAAAAAATCCGGTAAGGATGATGAGGAAGTAACCGATGTCGATTTTGAAGAAGTTAAATAAAAAGCAATAATAAAGCTGCAATTGGAAGGGCCCTGAAAGTTGGCCCTTCTTTTGTTTTTAAAAACCTGAAAATTCCCCGATTTTCGTTATTTTTATAAGAAAGCATCCAACGATTCAATTTCAACTTGAAATGCAAACGCAACTTTTCATCATTACGGCCCTGGTTTTGATCCTGCTTTCTGCGGCAAATTCTGCAGCACAGGTCCCTGAAAATGGCTCCCAAAAAGGAGAATACAAAGAATCCTTTTTTGATAACGGCAATATCCGTTACAAAGGCTTTTTTCTGAATGGTCGCCCGGTAGATACGCTGACCCGATTTTACAATGGGGGAATAATCCAGGCTCAGCAGAAATTTTTTACGGGAAGTGACAGCTCCTTTGTTATTCTTTATTACCAAAGCGGGAAAAAGGCAGCAGAAGGTTTATTCATCGGAAGGGAAAAAACCGGCACATGGAATTATTATTCCTTTTACAACGGGCGGCTCGCACTGAAAGAAAATTACCTGCAGGGAAACAGGCACGGTTTCACCTGTAAATATTACGACAACGATGAAATTGCCGAAAAAATGGAGTGGAAGAATGGACAAAAGGACGGACTCTGGGAACAATATTATCAGGACGGAACCCTTAGGCTAAAGGCAAATCACATTGAAGGACTCAGGCACGGAAAGTTTGTCTCATTCAACTCTGCAGGAAACAAATCCATTGAAGGACAATATGTGGAAGGGGTAATGCATGGGAGCTGGACCTATTATGACGATGGGAAAATAGATTTCGTTGCGGAATATGAAATGGGTAAAATGCTTCCCAACGAAGAAGTGGAAAAAAGAGCCAGAGAATTTAATAAACTAATTGAAGAAAATATAGGAAAGATCCCTGAACCAAATCTGAACGGGATTCGTTAATATTGGTAATTAACGCTATATGATGAGATCTATCGCAATAATTCTGATTTTGCTGACCAGTATCGAGGCTTTCTCTCAGAAACTGGCAGAAGGAAAATACTGGGTTCAACTGAGGGATAAAAAGTACAATGAATATTCTCAAAACGATCCATCAGCCTTTCTTTCCCAAAGATCCATCGAAAGAAGACTCAAGCAAAATATTGAAATTACGGAAGAAGACCTCCCTGTATCTGCTGTCTATGTGGACAGTCTAAAAAATGCAGGCTTTTCCATCCTGGGTTCCAGTAAATGGTTCAATTCCGTGATTGTGGAAAGTTATGATTCTGTATTGGTATCCCAATTGGGGAAATATTCATTCGTAACCGGGTTCTCTCCGGTCTCGTGGAATTTTGCTTCCGGCCGCCTGCATCATTTGCAAAATGGCTCTGTGCGCGACCTTGAAATAATCGAAAGACTGGAATATGGAGAAGCAGATAAACAAATCAACATCCTTGGAGGCAACTATCTTCATTCTCTTGGATATACCGGCAAAAACAAGCTCATTGCAGTCCTTGACGCCGGATTCTACGGTGTTGATAAACTGGATGCATTTGAAAGGATCAGGTCATCCGGGCGATTGGTAATGTACCGGGATTTCGTGGATCCGGAGTCTGACTTTTTCACCCAAAGCACCCATGGACTTGGGGTCCTGAGTACAATTGCCGGATGGATCCCGGGTGAATTCATCGGTACCGCACCCGATGCCTCCTTTGCCATAATCCGCACAGAGGAAGCCTCGGCCGAAAACAAGATTGAAGAAGCAAACTGGATTATGGGAGCTGAGCTGGCCGACAGTCTGGGAGCCGATATAATTACCTCTTCACTGGGCTACAGCATTTTTCAGGACAGCCTGATGAATTATTCACTGCAGGATATTGACGGACAAAGCGCGTTGGTAACACGGGCAGCGGAAAAGGCTTTTGAGCGGGGAATGATCGTAGTGGCCAGTGCAGGTAATGAAGGTAATGATCCCTGGCAGAAAATCACCCCACCCGCCGATGGTCCCAATGTCCTTTCGGTAGGATCGATCGATACAGCACTGGACATCTCCAGCTATAGCTCCCTGGGCCCTACCCGCGACGGAAGAATTAAACCGGATGTAATGGCAGTAGGGTACCGGACCCGGATCATTAACCGTTCGGGTGAAATATCCTTCGGCTATGGTACTTCTTTTGCTGCTCCACAGATCGCCGGGATGGTTGCGTGTTTATGGCAGGTCCTGCCCGGAAAAACCAACCATGAGATCCTGGAATCAGTTCGCTCCTCAGCTCACCTTTACTCCAGTCCGGACACCCTTTATGGTTACGGAATTCCTAATTTTATGCTCGCTTTGTGGGAACTTGACTCCGACCGGGCCTCAGACCTGGACGACAGGATCAACATCTATCCCAATCCTTTTCAGGCACAATTTGAAATATATAATCCGGAGAATGGAGAAGGGATTGAGTCTGTTAAAATTTTTCGTCCCGAGGGTACCCTGGTTTTCAGTGCAGGATTCGATAATGTTAGTGGAGCCATACGAATCTCCGAACTTGCTTCCATGCCTCCTGGTATCTATTTAATACAAACAAAAACTTCATCCAGAGAATTTGTCTCAAAGCTTATTAAACAATAATCCTGAAAATCAAACTCTTAGCCTAAAAGAGTTGAGTGAAGGGATCCGTGATACCCTCAGGGCCGGATTCCCTAATCAGCTTTGGGTAACTGCAGAAATAAGCGAATTCAGGGTTCATAAGTCCGGTCATGCTTACCTTGATCTCATTGAGAAGGACCCGGATTCAGACCGCATTGTGGCCAGGATAAGAGCCATGATCTGGTCCTTTACCTATCGTATTCTCAGACCCTTTTTTGAAGGATCAACCGGATATAAATTATCTTCCGGGATCAAGGTCCTGGTATCGGTAAGCATTGAATATCACCCTCAATATGGTTTGAGTCTGAATATTAAGGATATCGATCCGAATTATACCCTGGGCGACCTGGCAAGAAGAAAAGCAGAGATCATCAGCAAATTGAAGGAAGACGGGGTATTTGACATGAACCGCGAGCTGACTCTGTCGCCCGTTCCTCAGAATATCGCAGTCATTTCCTCCGAATCGGCAGCGGGCTTCGGTGATTTTACCGACACCCTTACCCATAATAGCCGGGGCTATCAATTTACCCTGTCTCTTTTTCCGGCATTGATGCAGGGTGAAAAAGCTGCCGCATCCATAATCAGGGCCCTTGAAAGAATTTACGATCATTACCAATCCTTCGATGCTGTAATTATGATCAGAGGTGGGGGAGCCAGTATTGAACTGGAGTGTTTCAACCATTATGACCTTGCTTACCATGTTGCACAATTTCCCATCCCAGTCCTTACCGGGATCGGTCATGAAAGAGATGAAACCATTGTAGATCTTGTGGCCTGGAAAAGTCTGAAAACACCCACGGCAACAGCTGAATTTCTCATTGACCGATTCCTTGTTTTTGAAGAAAACCTTTGGGAACTTCAGTCTGCAATCCTCCAGCTTACCTCCGAAATACTGAGGAAAAACAAGGAAAAAATCAGCAACTTATCCCGGGAATTATACCTGGTAACCACATCTGAACTGAAAAGGAACGAAAACCGGATTCGTGAAATAAGCTATCGTTTAAAATCGCATACTTTCAAATTGATACTCAATCAACAATCACGACTTAAGGAATTCCGGTATCAACTCAGATCCAGAAGCCGGCACACTCTGTCCTTCCAATCCGTAAGACTTCAGCAGACCGAAAAATCCATTCGCCAAAACGGAACAAGGCTTATCCAAACATCCCGGATAAACCTCGAAAAGCTGGAAAAAATGGTCAGTTTTCTAAATCCGGGTCAAATCCTTCAAAGAGGGTATTCGATCACCCGGAAAAACGGCAAACCCCTGAAGAATGATACCGGACTGGAAAGCGGAGATGTTCTGGAAACCATACTCTTCCAGGGAAAAATAATTAGCAATGTAATTAAAGATTGAACGCATGGCCAAAAAGACTTTTAATTATTCTGAATCCATAAAAGAGATTGAAGAAATCCTTCAGCAACTGGAAAACGGTGAGCTGGATGTGGATATCCTGGCAGAAAAAGTAAAACGAGCCACTGAGTTGATCAACCAGTGTAAAAAAAGATTAAGCTCAACCGAAGAGCAGGTTAACAGGATCCTGGAAGAAAACGAGGATATCAAACCGGATGAGAATCAGGACTTCAACTAATGGTCATCAAAATCAATGTTATTTTCAAAATGCTCCGTAACATGATTGATCTCCAGTGCATATCCCGTTTTTCCTGTATAGTTGTAAAAAAACTGGCGTGCAAGGTGTTTAATCTGATTTTGGTTGGCAATCAGTACCTGGATAGGATCAATATCATTCACAACCCATTCGCCCTCCACCCTGGAAAGCTGTTCAAGATTCTGTTCAACAATACCCGTAATATCCCGGTAAATCTTCACTTCATTCATTTCCCGGTTAGAAACAATTCCGATAACATCACCCGTTTCTATGCTTAATAACGGGGCTCCGCTAAATCCGGGCCTCACCGTGCCGTCGAACTGAATGAAACTGAGATTGCTCTCATTGATAACATGGCCGCTAATTATAGCCTGTTTCATACTTAAGTTGTGGTGTTCATACTGGTAGCCGATACAAGCGGCAACCGTTCCGATCAGGGGATTGCAGCTTCCGCAAAAGTTGAGTGAAACTGTGCCTTTCAGATCTTGTTCTGGTAGATTTATGACTCCAACTCCCAAATTTCCCAGGGTATTTTTTTGAGGGATAAATTCCGAAAATCGCTCATAACTAAAAATCAGCTCTTTGAAAACCATAAGCCCGTCGGCCTCATAAAAACGAATTCTTACTTCCCGGCAATCTTGATCCTTATAAATATAATCGCTGGTGAAAATCTGATTCTCTGATCTGAATCCGGTAACGCCCATTAACCTGCTGTTTGAGCTTCCAAAGAAATCTATGGAACAGATCCCTTTATGAAAATTAATCCACTGTTTACTGTAGTTGTCCATGGTAGTGAAGATTTTTCCCCCTTAAGAAATTGAAAAATAACCCTGATGTATCCTTATATATTCCATTTGTTTCGAATTTATAACATGTTTCCATGTTAAAAAAACTTAAATAATCATTCCAAAATAACTTTTTTTAGAGAAAGCTGATTCAGAGAACCAGAGGTTAGTCCCTCGACATCCATCCGGGTAAATCTGACTACCTGATCATAGTAAAGGGGGACCACAGGAGCCTCATCGACGATCATCCTATCCAGGATCCCGTAAATTCGGTATCTTTCTTTTTCATCTGTCACCCGGAAGGTATGCAGGTAAAGACTGTCGTATACCGGATTTGAGAAATGGGTGTAATTAGGCCCCGACGGACTGAAGTTGCCTGAATAAAACAAGGATAAGTAATTTTCCGGGTCAGGGTAATCGGCTATCCATGACCCGCGGAAGAAAATCAATTCAGAATTGGCAACCCTATTTCTGAAGGAAGCACCGGTGGCTACATCCAGGCGAATCCGGATGCCTGAAAGAGATAATTCATACTGGATGAATTCACACAGATCAAGGTAATCGGAGGTGGTCGTAAGAAGGATCTCAGGCAATCCCTTACCTTCGGGGTACCCGGCCTTTTCGAGGCAGAAACTCACGGAATCCCGGTTCAGATCATATCCCTTCACTTTGTTAACCGGGTAATTCGCAAACCCTTCGGGAATAAATCCATGTACTGCGGGAGTGCCAATATTGTTTCTGAGATATCTCATCATTTTGGAACGGCTGAATCCGAAATTTATAGCTTTTCTGAAGTTCTTGTCAGAAACCGGACTTTTCAGTGCTGTTTCCAGGGAGTCATCAACGAGGAACCCAAGATATTCTGTATTGAGATAATCCTGAGTGATCAACCTCAATCTGTTCTTATATTTTATTCTGAGTTGTCCATTCCCATCCAGGAGTTCATCTTTATAGGAAGGGTGAAGTCCGTTCAGCATTTCCAGGTTACCCAGCAAAAACTCCATGAACTCTGATTGCTTGTCCTTTGTGAAACTTATGTTGATTGCATCCAGGTAAGGTAAGGTCCTGCCCGCTCCATCCTTTTCAAAGTAATTATTATTTCTTACCAGAATAAGCATTTCATCATCCTTCCAGAACCGGACGAGGAAAGGTCCGGTACCGACAGGTTGTCGACTGAAATTTGTCCCTTCAGCCTGGACCACCTCCTCCGGAACTACATAACAATAGGGCATGGTCAGGATGCCCGGTAAGGCAGGGAAAGGAGTTTTTAAAAATATACGGAATACACTGTCATTTATGGCTTTAAACCCTAAAGGGTGATCAGGATGATCTCGCTCCAGATTGTTAAATATCCATAAGCCGGGCGAGGCTACCTCCGGATCCAGTATGCGTGAAAAACTGTATTCCACATCAGAAGCACGAAATCTCTGCTGTTGTTCGGTTTTCAATGAAGGATGGGAATGAAAATATACATCCTTTCGCAGAAGGAAGGTATAAGTTTTCCCATCGTCCGAAACTTCCCACGAACGGGCAAGGGAAGGTTGAATTTCAAGGTTCTCATCAAGTTCCAGTAACCCGTTGAAAATCTGCGATACCGGCCAGATTATACTTTGATTCCTGGCAAAAGCAGGATCCAGGGTGGGAATACCTTTGGATTCATTGTATCGAAAAACCTGAAGGTCATCTGATTCGGAGGTCTGCCGGCACGAATGCAGGAAAAAAGTATTAATGATGAATATGCCAAGCAGAAAGTTTTTCCTCACTTATCAAGGTATTTACTGATGAGATCCATCAATTCCTGTATCCTGATGGGTTTGGAGATATAATCGTCACAGCCTGCATCCCTGCTAAGTGCCTTCTCTCCGGCCATGGCATAGGCGGTCTGCGCAATTACTGGCAGGGAGGGCCTTATCTCCTTAATTTGCCTTGTTGCATCATACCCGTTCAGGACCGGCATTTGAATATCCATCAACACGAGGTTAATTCCGGGATTTTCCTTGCATTTTTGGAATGCTTCCTCTCCGTTTTTTGCCCATAGGATGGTAATTTGGGTCTTTCGAAGAATTTCATGGATAAGTTGGAAATTCGATCTGTCATCCTCGGCAACGAGAATGATCCTGCCTTCCCAATCGCCGGCTTTTCTGCTGTGGTTCAATTCCTCTGAAGGAAGATCATAATCCAGGCTGTCATAGGGTATATTGAAGGTAAATTCGGCGCCTTTGTCAGGCTCGGATTCCACCTTCATCTCACCTCCCATCATACCCACCAGATGTTTGGAAATCGCGAGTCCAAGTCCGGTTCCCCCGTAAAAACTTTTCTTTGAACTATGCCCCTGCCGGAAACGCTGAAAAATAATTTCATGCATATCTTTACTAATTCCCACTCCGGTATCTCTTACATAAAAAACCACACCCTGCTTGTTCATTTCTTTGATTCCATAACGGATCTCACCCTGCTCAGTAAATTTAACTGCATTGTTAAGAAGGTTGGAGAAAACCTGTCTGAGCCGGAATTCATCGGTATGCAATTGAATATCAATGTCATAATTTCCGCTATCATGCTTCACAAGGATATGTTCCTTGCTGCTCCGGGTAAGGAATTTGGAATAGACCACATGAAGATCGTTCAACAGGGGGGCAAGGTTAAAAATGCCTGTGTTCATTTTAAGCTGACCTGCTTCGATCTTGGAAATATCGATGATGTCATCAATCAGTCTCATCAGGGTATCCGCCCCCTGATTTATTTGTTGAAGAAATTCCCTTTTCTCCTCTTCGCTGCATTCCATCCGGGATAATAATTCCGCGAATCCGATAATGGCATTCATGGGAGTCCGGATCTCATGGGACATATTGGAAAGGAAAGCTGTTTTGAGTCGGTCGGATTCTTCGGCTTTTTCCTTGGCTATTCTCAGGTTATGTTCATAGGCTTTCCTTTCATCGATATTCTTCATGACGATCACAAAGGAATCCCCGTCCTTTTCCTGTGAATTGATCACTCCAAAGCTGGATTCGGCGAAGAAATCGGATCCATCCTCACGCTTCATTTTAAACTGAATATTCTTTGTATAGCCAGATTTCAGAGTATCATTCAGGATATTCTGAACTTTTATGACATCGTTGTCCATCACGAAATCAAAAAAGTTGAGCCCCAGGTGATCGGTTTTCAGTTTTACCAGATTTACGAAACTGGTATTTTGCGTGAGTATCCTTCCCTCGGTATCAATCACGACCAGCCCGTCTGGTGAGGATTCAATAATTCTCCTTTGCCTTTCCTCATTCCGTTTGAGTTTATCCTGGTCTATTCTTCTTTCGATGGCCAGGGCGATCTGGTCAGACACAAACTCAAGAAGCTGAACATCATCGGAGGTATACTTGATATTTTCGTCATAACTTTGAACCACAAATACACCGATGATCTTATCGGAAATTTTTAAGGGCACCCCCAACCATGAAACCGATGGTGCACCTATGGGTTCAATTTCTCCTTGCTTTGCCAGTTCCTCAATCTTATCTTCATCCACAAGCTGTGCTTCCCCCGTTTTGATCACGTAACCGGTAACGGTCTTTCCGGCAGGAAATTCCTGGAAACTATCCTTCTCATCTTTATGGAAAGGAAGGCTGATAAGTTGGGTTTTCTCGTCGTACAGGGCAACATAACAATTCTTTGTGTCGATAATTTTACCCAAAGAAGATTGTATATTAAGGAAAAGTTCGTCAAGATTACGGGTATTATTGACAGAGTTTGCAATCTCGATAAGCACATCCTGAATCTCCTGTTGACGTTTTCTGTGACTGATATCCTCGTGGATCCCCACCATTCTTACCGGCACTCCCTCCTCGTTCGTAATTAATTTACCCCTGGAAAGTATCCATGTATAGGATCCCTCCTTCCTTTTTAGCCTCATTTCCATTTCAATGGCGGGATTCCTATTTTCAATAGTCTGATTGATATACTCAACAATTCTGTCTATATCCTCCGGATGAATCAGCTTCAACAGTACTTCCCGGTTATGATCGAACTCTGTGGGCTGATAGCCTAGCATGGTAAAATACCGTGGGGAAAAATAGATTTCCTGATTTATAAGATTGAGGTCCCACAGGCCGTCGCTGGTACCTTCCAGTGCCATTTTAAGTCTTTCTTCCGATTCCCGGATCTTCAGGGTATTCCTTTTACTCTCTGTAATATCCCGGGCAATGGCAAGTACTGTTTCGGTCTTACCCAAATCATCAAATTCGGGAAACAACCTCCATTCAATTTCAAGGGTATTCCCGGCAGTTGGAATGCTGAATTCCACGGTATGATGCTGACCCAGGTCGAATACCCGGTCAATGTTTTGCTCCCAAAAATGCACCATTTCTTCAGGAAAAACTCCCATTTCCTTGTGTGTTTTTCCGGTGAAATTTTCAACCCCCATACCTATGAGGTCTTCAACCTTATCATTCACGAAGATATGACGGTGCTCCCGGTCAAACCGCATAATCACATCCGGGGAATTCTGGGCGAGTGCCTGATATAGTTCCCGGCTTTTCTTTAGGGAATCTTCCGCTTTCTTTTGTTGGTCGATATCCTTTACAATACCCATAAGGTACTTCTTTTCACCGATGGTGATGGTTTTCAGAACCACACTGATCCAGAGTATCCTTCCGGAAGACGATCTGGCTTTCCATTCGGTTTGCTGTATTTCACCCTTTACCGCCTTCCCGGCATACATCCGGGCCGTTTCATTGTCATACCCATGTTCGCTATCACTGAGCTCTCCTATGCTGAGCTTTAAAATATCTTCCTTTGAATATTCGTATAGCTCAAGTACTCTTTTGTTTACATCCTCGAGGGTCAACGTTTCTGCATCATAAAGGAAAATGCCATCGCTAACGGAATTAAAAACGGATTCATACCGGGTTTGGGAAATTTGATGCTTGAGCATCTCATCCTTATGTATAAGGGCATTTCGCACTGCAGGGTTCAGGCGGATCAGATGCTCCTTGAGAACATAATCCCAAGCCCCTTCCTTGATGCAATTAACCGCTGTTTCTTCATCCAGCGAACCGGTTACGATCACAAAAGGAAGAAAAGGGTATTCATTTTTGACCAGCTCAAGGGCGTCAAGGCCATTGAAGCTAGGAAGATTATAATCGGACAGGACAATGTCCGGGTTAAAATCCCGTAAAGCTTTGCGGAAGTCGTCCTCATTATCAGTTACTTTGGGTTCTATATCCCAGTCTTCTTGACCTAAGGTGCTGATATTCAGCTCAGCATCATAAGGATTATCTTCAAGGATCAATACCTTGAGAGGTACTTTTGTCATTTGCCTTTTCCCCTAAAATGTCTGCTGATTAAACGACCTTGTCACTGGTATAACGCACAACGATTCTTTTAACCAACAAGGAGTTCCACCCAGCTTCTTTTAAAAATATTCACGGATGAAAATAGTAATTTAGGCTATGATAATAAACTGAACAGAGCGTATTTGACACTATTCAGAATGAATCTCAACAGGGAGTGTGAAATAGAATTTTGATCCCTCCCCAGATGTGGAGTGTGCAAATATTTTACCCTGGTGAAGTCTTACAATTCTATGGACCAGAGCCAGCCCGATTCCTGTTCCTTCATATTCGGTGGTGGTATGCAAACGCTGAAAGACCTTAAAAATCTTTTCCTCAAATTTTTGATCGAATCCAATTCCGTTGTCGCTTACACAAAACTCATAGCTGGAATTTACCATTCGACAGGATATTTCAATCCTTTGATTTTTGGTTTCATCAGAAAACTTAAGGGCATTGGAGAGAAGATTGTAAAATACCTGGCGAATCAGGGTGTAATCTGCCTGGATCCGGGGTAATTCATTTAAACTAAGGTCCGCGCGGCTTAATTCATGGACATCCCGGAGTTCATTCCAAATCTCCCGAATCATCTCTTCCGGATTGAATTCCCTTACCTCCAGGCTTTTACCCCCCAGGCGGGAAAATTTCAGTAAGGCATTGATCAGTTCGCCCATCCTTTCTACATTTTCTGTGATCATCCTGAGGAAATGTTGTCCCTTTTCAGATAAGCCATCCTTTTCCTTTTCAGCCAGCATTCTGCCAAATCCCTTAATGGCCCGAAGGGGAGCTTTAAGGTCATGGGAGACGGAATAGGAAAAGGCTTCAAGATCCTTGTTTGCCTGATTAAGTTCCTCGGTTCTCCGTCTGACCTTCTCCTCAAGTCCCTCGTTAAGCTTGATTATCTCTTTCTGGGCTTCTCTCAGTTTACTCACATCGATAAGGGAGAGCACCACGCGCGACCAGTCAACACTGGCTTCCGGCAAAATATGCCATGTGAGGTAAACATACTTCTGCCGGCCTTCAAAGGAAAATTCAGCATAGAAATTATCGGCATGTGAGTTGCCTTTAAACAAATACAACAATGCCTCCGGAAAATAATCGGAAATACCCTGTTCGAAGTAAATCCTGAATCGATCCTGTGCTTCCTTTTTGGTTCTGACCCTGAAAAAATCAAGGGCTGTCTGATTCAGATCCAGGATCCGGATCTTTTTAATCAAAAGATTTATGCCCTCTCTGTTGTTTTGGAAATAATCTCTTAGATCAGGGGTGGTCTCCCTGAGATTGTTGAGGAATTTTTTAATTTTTCTGAAATCCATTTCCCAGAGTGCAACCGGAATATTATCAAAAAGGGAGCGAAAGCGTTGTTCGCTAATTCTCAACGATTTTAATATATCCATTCGTTCAGAGATATCCACAATAATCCCTTCAACCGAATCAAGCCTTCCTTCGGAATTATAAAGGCCTATCCCTTTCTCGTTGACCCACTTTACCTCCCCGCTTCGGGTAGTTATCGGATACTGCACTTCATAAAAGTCTCCTTTTTTAACCGCCATCTCCATTTTTTGTCTGATGATAACCAGGTAGTCTTCCGAAATCAGACTGTTAAAGGAGATTCCATGATCCCGGGTAAATTCGGAAGGAAGGTATCCGGTTAGTCTAAAACAGCCTTCGCTGGCAAATTTTAATTGTCCCGGCCGGCCATAATCGGACTGGAAAACCATTCCCTGGAGATTTCTAACCAGATTTTGCAATCTTCTTTCACTCTTGCGGATCCTTTCAAGAAGTTGACGATCCTCAGTAATATCGGATATCCCTACCAGGTATCCCGAGATGTAGGGTCGTATGCTCAATTGCAATGACAGGATATTACCGCCGGAATCAGCCATGGAGATTTCCTTCTCAGCAGAGGTACGCTCATCTTTGATCCTGATATCTTCTTCCCATTTTTCCAGGATGGTATTCGCTTTTTTCTGGTCGGGGTATAATTCCAGCAATTCGTAAAGATGTTCTTTCATGGGAATTCCCTTCCGGGAAAAAAAACCGGAAAATGCACTATTGAATGACAGGATCTTCAGGTCATGATCCACAACCAGGAAGGGAACAGGTACATTTTCAAAAATATTGCTAAGATCCTGCTCTCTTGCAGTGAGTTCGTTCAGCTTTTCCTCCCTTTCCAGAAAAAGTATGTGAATTAACCAGGTGAGAAGAAGTACCACCGAAAAATAGATCTGTAGGAGAAGAAAGGGATAAGGTACAATCTCGGTGATCATAGAATTACCAGGCCTAATGGAAAATACAAAGGAAAACAAAACGGTTACACCCAATAACAGGGAAACTTCCCTTGTTTGAAACCTCGACGAGAGCCAGATAAAAATCGGGGTTAAAAGATATGCCAGTGAAATATTAACCACAGGGGTGTTAATAACCTGGGAGAAAATCAGGAAGGACCCACTTATCAATATGATGGAAATTATCAGATATTCCGTGAGCCTTGGGGAAACTAAAAACAAGGCTGTTTTTTGTTTTCTGCTGTTATGAATCGGTGAAATCAGGACCAGCGGCAGGAAATTAGATAGTAAAACCGTAAAAAAAACCGGGAGTTCAGGCCAGCTCCCGATACCCAGATAAAGTGTACCCGAAAGGATCAGGACCTGCAAAAAAGAAGGGATAAAAGCCGCCAGAAGAAAAAATCGGAGAATCACATTTAATCCGAAGAGACTGAGATTCCCTTTGTCCGAAATTTTCAGGATCATGGATTTGGCAAGGAAAATCCCGGCCAGATCTGCGAAAGGAAAGATAAAAATAAAAGGTCCCGGATCCAAAATGGCCTGACTCTTTCCGGGGATCAGGTACCATGACAATAGCGACAGCATCAGAACCGGGATAATCATCGGTTTTCCAATCCTGTACCAAAAAATAACTGCCACTACAAAAAACAAACGGAAAACGGGAATGTCCTGAAAGAGAAATAAGTACCGGTCTGCCAAAACCGACAGGATCAGCCAGAATAATGCAAAAAGTATCTTTCGGAATTTCGAAACTGCACCCATGTAGGTTTTCTTTACCCGAATTTAACCAATTATGATTAAATACACCTACACTATTCCAAAAACAGGAAAAAATAATCCCGGACAGATAAAACTTTTCTATCCGGGTTGGTAAAATTTTAGGTAAGTTGTTCAGCTAAGAATTCTCAGCCCTGGTCTCCTTTCTATTCAACTTTCAGAACATCCTTGATGGCCTTCTCAAAGGTTTCCTTGGGCAGAGCACCCATGGCCATTTGAGGCTGACCTTCACTGGGTACGAATAATAAGGATGGAATACTTTGAATACCAAACATTCCTGCCAGCTCTCTTTCTGCTTCGGTATCCACTTTGTATATATTCAGCTTATCTTTATATTCTTCCGACAATTCTTCCAGAATAGGGGCAACCATCTTGCAGGGCATGCACCAGTCGGCATAAAAATCAATCAGACAAGGTTTGTCCCCTTCAAATTTCCATTCTTTATTCTCAGAATAGTTAAAAACTTTTTCCTTAAAAGTCTCTGCCGTTAAATGTTCAACCATTTCAAAAAAACTTTAATTAAGATTATTAAATATTTACATTTTTAAATATATAATTTCTGATTGACAAATACCATACCACCAGGTTAAATTTGATTAAAGTCCGTAAACTGCCCAATAAATTGTAATTTTGTCATTGTTTTAGAACGATTTGTCATATCTACATATGAAGAAATGTCTTAATGATAAGATATTCACAAAAATAAGCGAGGTTGCCGATCGGCACCAGATGGAAGCTTACGTAATTGGAGGGTATGTCCGCGACTGCCTTATGCAGCAGAAAAGCAAGGATATAGATATTGTGGTAAGGGGCAGTGGGATTGAATTTGCGAAACTGGTTGCCAAAGAAATGGGCAGTCCCAAGGTAAATTACTTTAAGAATTTTGGAACGGCCATGTTTCGTTACCGTGGACGTGAGCTGGAGTTTGTAGGCGCCAGAAAAGAATCTTACGATAGAAATTCAAGGAAACCGGTTGTGGAAGATGGGACAATCAGGGATGATCAGATGCGAAGGGATTTTACCATTAATGCTCTGGCTCTGGGCCTTAACCGCGAGAATTTCGGAGTACTTTCCGATCCTTTCGGCGGACAGGAGGATATTAAAAACGGGATCATCCGCACACCCGGCGATCCAGAGGTAACTTTCTCGGACGATCCCCTGCGTATGTTAAGGGCAATCCGGTTTGCCACCAGGTTATCCTTCCGGATCAGCGAGGTTACCTTTGGAGCTATTCAAAGAAATGCTGAAAGGATCACCATCGTCTCACCGGAAAGGATCAGTGATGAACTCTCGGGGATCCTTCAGACAAAAAAACCGTCCGTCGGATTTAAATTGCTGGATGAGAGTGGATTGCTAGAGATAATCTTCCCTGAATTTCATGCCATGAAAGGAGTGGAATCCAGAAACGGAAAAAAACACAAGGACAATTTTTATCATACCCTGGAAGTGCTCGATAACTTATCGGAAAGATCGGATGACCTTTGGTTGCGCTGGGCAGCTCTGCTTCATGATATTGCCAAACCGGTTACAAAAAATTTTGATCCGGTTACCGGATGGACCTTTCATGGGCACGAATTCATAGGCTCAAAGATGGTACCCCGTATTTTCAGAAGGATGCGACTTCCTCTGAACGATAAAATGAAATATGTCCAAAAACTGGTGCAGTTGCACCTGAGGCCCATTGCCCTGGTGGAAGATATAGTAACAGATTCTGCCGTCCGGCGGCTGATCTTCGATGCCGGAGATGATATTGATGATCTGATGTTACTTTGTGAAGCTGATATTACCTCAAAAAACGAGAAAAAAGTCAGAAAACACCTTTCAAACTTCCAAAAGGTAAGAGAGAAAATTGTGGAAATAGAGGAAAAGGATTCCATCCGCAACTTTCAACCACCGGTTAGTGGGGAGGAGATCATGAAGACGTTTGGGATTGAGCCCGGGCCCAGGATAGGTATCATCAAGAATGCCATAAAAGAAGCCATTCTCGAGGGTGAAATACCAAATGAATATGAAGCAGCGCGGGAATTTATGTTTCGAAAAGCAGCCGAGCTGGACCTATTTCCCCCGAACTCCTGATCCCTTTTCCAGCTCAAGGATTACTGGCAAATGATCACTAAAGCCTCCTGTATAGGTATATCCCTCCCAGGTTCGGAAAGGTTTTATACCTCCGTACCTTTCGTCGCTGGTCAGCAGAAAATCGGGATCATAGATTCTGGAATAGTTAGCTTTAATACTGATCCCGGACCGATCCAGCAAGGAAGGACTGACAAGAAAATGGTCATAAACCATCCATTGGCCCTGATATTTCAAGGTTCCCTCAGTCTGGTTACCCTTTCCATAAATGCAATTCAAACCCTGAAGGGTCCCACTGGATTCGGTCAGCACCCTGATTGCTCTTGAATCCCTTCCATCATTCAGATCCCCGCACACAATGACCTCTGCAAGGCTGTCCTCATGAAATATGGGATCGATAATACTCCTTACAGTCCGGGCAGCAATCACCCTGTACTGGTCGGTAATTCCGGCCCCGCCGTATTTGGAGGGCCAATGGTTAACCAGAATATGCAGGCTATCCTGCCCCCACCGGAAATGGCAATAAAGTATGTCCCTCCCTGTGTAGCCCCTGGAACTTGCAAAGTCGGGAAAAATGCTGCGACTTTCCAGCAATTCGAGTTTCCCGGGATTGTATACCAGGCAAACATCTATGCCCCTTCGGTCGGGAGAATCAAAATGGACCCATTGGTAGGAATAATATTTTAAGGGTGAATAAATGAAAAGATCCTTTAGAACCTCCATATTTTCGATCTCGCACAGGGCAATAATATCGGGTAAACCCTCATCTTTGACCGAAAGAAGGGTTTTCCAGATGTTGTTTACCTTGTGGTTGTACCTTTCCCAGGTCCAATGCCTTGCCGAGCCCGGAAGAAATTCCTCATCCTCAACAAGACTATCGTCGGTGGGATGAAAAAGATTCTCCACATTCCAGAACAGGATTTCCAGGGTTTCCGGTTCTGCAGCATGAAGAACGGACAAAGAAACAATAAGGACCAGGGTAAAAAAAACTTTACTCATACAGCTTTTTAAACTTTATGGGAAAAAAAGCGAAAAATCAGCTAGTTCTCTTCAATTCTTTCGAATGCGCCCAGATCTGGCTTCCCGTCTGCCAGTCGGTCATTGCCATTTAAATCGAAAGGGAAATTATTCGATATGGAAATCAGGGCCGTATCTTTGGCAGGCGACAAGGTGTCGAGTTCGAAATTATAGTCTTCCCAGGAAATGAATCGCGGGTTGACATTATTGATAAAGCCGGAAAAGTTCCCTGTTTGCAGATCAGATTCCAAAGCTTTGCCCAGGCATCTTTCAAAATTATAGTCAAACATGCCCTGACCGTCAAAAGGATCCAGACCAATTTCGGCCTGTTGATCCCCCCAAATAATGCAATTTCCAAAATTGGCTTTTCTTAGGTCTCTAATTACCGGTATCTTCAGAACTACCCCGTTATTGAGAGCAGAGTCGCGAATTATGTAATTCGACAGAACCACTGAGGGAAGCTGTCGGGAAGGTGAAAAACCCCATCGATTGGCAACGGTAAGATGATTAAATTCATACTCTCCACCAATGGCCAGGATGGCAGAACCACCCAGGTTTGCAAAAACGGTATTGTATCCGGAGACGATGGCATTGTAGGAAAGCAGTCCATAAGAACTGATATGTTGTATTTTGGAGTTATTTATTTGAAGCCGGGTAAGGGATTCTGCCTCATTATCGATCCAGACCCCAAAGGTGGCGCCCCTGATCTCGGTATGATCCAGCAGATTTTCCCGGCTGTTGGGAAAGAAATAAATACCACCCCATTGTCCGGGTATATCTTCATAAAGTTCTTCAAGCCGGTCGCCCGAAAAAGATACAGGTTGATCTACAGTACCTTCTGCCTGCAGCGTTCCATCCACAAATAAAATTGCGCTTCTGTGCAGATAAACCCGGGTACCCGGTAAAAGGGTCAAAACCTGGGATGAGTCCACAAAAGCATAATCAAGAATCAGATAGGGTTTTTCGGAGGTCCAGGTCTGCGTTTCCAGAACCGCCTGCCTCAGAATGTGTACATCCTGCCCCCAGGCAACCAGATTCACATCCTGCACATTTCCGTTGGTAACCGTAACGATACTATCCTGTTGCAAAAGGATATCCGGATTATTGTTGGGATCCAGAGTGGCTTCCACAAATATGTAGATGCTATCCCTGGGAGGAATTTCAATATCTGTGAATCTTGAACCTTTCAGTCCGTCTACGTTAATGCGAAAAACCGAATTATCCCCTCCAGCCAGTTCCAGACTGGATATCCGAATAAAATCCTTATGGGTATTATGAATGGTGAACGTACGCGTAACCGTTCCGAGTGTGGTAAATACCGTATCAAAATATACGGTATCCACCGAAAAGCTGAGGCGTGCATCATCCCTGGTGATAAAACTCTCAGGTTCACAGTGAACCAGGACCAGAAGGGAGGCAAGCCCTAATATGAGTATCCTGACTTTCATGAATTAAGAAAAGCAAAATTACTATTAATATCCTCAGCGCCGAAATAAAACGACTTTTCCCTGCAATAATTGTACAACTCCATGGGTTTAAATCCCTCTTCCATTAACCATTGTGCGACAACGCTGTTATATACATTGAACAAAATTGAATTTACTCCAGATTAAGTATCTTCGTTTCGTGCGAATCAATAATTATACCCATGAACAAATTCACGTTGCTGATCTTAACGGTTCTTTTAATTTCAGGATGTAAACCCAGTCAGGAGGAAGCAGATATGATTATTTACAATGCAAAAATCTATAGCGTTGATGCTGATTTTAACATTTTTGAAGCGATGGCTATCCGGGATGGTCAAATTCTCGCACTTGGTTCCCGGGAAGAGTTGGAGAAAAAATATAAAGGCCTGGAAACCAAAGACCTGAATGGCATGTTTGTTTACCCCGGATTCATTGATCCTCATTGTCACTTTTACGGGTATGGCAATTTCCTTCAATCGGCCGATCTTACCGGAACCGGATCCTTTGATGAGATTCTGGGCATACTCGAGGAACACTCCAGGGTACATCCTATGGGTTGGATAACAGGCAGGGGATGGGATCAGAACGACTGGGAGGTGAAGCGATTTCCGGATCGGACCCGTCTGGACGAGATGTTTCCCGAAAGGCCTGTGATCCTTATCCGGATTGACGGTCATGCAGCCCTGGTGAATTCCGTTGCATTGAAAAAAGCAGGGATTACGGAAAATACAAAAGTAGAGGGCGGTGAAATTGAAGTGATGGACGGGCAACTCACAGGAATACTGATTGATAACGCGATCACTCTGGTTCAGGACAAAATACCGCAACCGGAAAAAGAGGAGATCCGCCGTTCCCTCCTCGATTCCCAGGAAAAGTGCTTCGCCGTTGGACTAACCTCTGTGCATGATGCCGGACTTGAGAAAGAGGTGATTGATAACATTCGGGAGATGCATAAAAACGGTGAGCTCAAAATGAAAATTTATGCTATGCTAAGTCCGACAGATGAAAATATAAACCATTACCTGAGGCAGGGTATTTTCACAACTGAAAGGTTAAGTATACGATCTGTCAAACTTTTTATGGACGGGGCCCTGGGTTCAAGAGGAGCCCGCTTGTTGGAACCATATTCGGATGATCCTGATAATTACGGTCTTTTTCTGAAATCGGAGGACTATATCAGGGAAATTGCACTACAAGTCGATTCCTTTGGTTATCAGGTAAATACCCATTGTATCGGGGATGCTGCCAACCGGAAGATCCTGGAAATATATTCGGACCTTCTCGGAGGACCCAACGATAAGCGTTGGCGGATTGAACATGCCCAGATCGTAAATCCTGACGACTACTCCTATTTCAGCGAGTACAACATTATTCCTTCCATACAAACCACTCATGCCACCTCCGACATGTACTGGGCAGATGAAAGGCTGGGAGAACGGATCAGGCATGCGTATACCTACCGTTCCCTTCTGAATACCAATGGCTGGTTGCCCAACGGAAGTGATTTTCCTATTGAAAGTATCAATCCTCTTCTGGGTTTTTATGCAGGAGTAGCCAGAAAAGACCTGAAGGCTTACCCGGAAGGTGGTTTTCAGCCTGAAGAAGCCCTCAACCGGGAACAGGCATTGCGGGCCATGACCATCTGGGCAGCCAGGGCAGGTTTTGAAGAGAACCGTCATGGAAGCCTGGAACCCGGTAAATCTGCCGATTTTGTGATTCTGGACACCGACCTGATGGAGGATGATCTGCACAAGGTTCCGGAAGCCAGCGTCCTGTCCACCGTAATCCTGGGTGAAGAAGTCTACACATCCCAAAAATGATTGCAAAAATCGAAAAAGCTGAAATTGATGATTTTACCGGCGTGATGTATATCTACCGGTCATGCGTTCCCCTGATGAACAAAGCCGGACTCTTCAACTGGAATTATGCTTACCCCGATCCTGAAACCGTAAGGAAAGACATCCTAAATGGGAACCTTCATGTATTCCGGGAAAACGAAGTCATATTCGCTGCCATGTGTCTGGATAACCGACAACCGGATGAATATTCGGAACTCGAATGGGAGTTTGGAGATTCTTACCTGGTGGTACACAGGCTGGGGGTACACCCTTCCTTCCGGAACAGGGGGATCGCAGAAAAAATGATGATTTACGCAGAGGAATTTGCAGCAAATAATCAGTTTACTTCCATCCGCCTGGATGTCATTTCCAAAAACCTTCAGGCCAGAAGACTTTACGAAAAAACAGGGTACCGAAAAGTACGGGAAATAAACCTGGCCTATCAGAAAGATTTGTTTTTTTGTTTGGAAAAGGGGATTGTTCAGAAATAAACCGCTACCCCTCCCCCAAACAGATTCGGGGCAAATTCGGAAATTGCCAGGTCGGCTTCCATGATCACCGACAACTGCCTTCGAAGATAGATCTCCAGTCCGATCGGGATCCAGGTGAAAAACTCAGTTTCAGCATCAAATTCAATATCCATATCCATCCCGGAAAAAAGGTAGATCTCCGGAGTAAGCGAAAAAGACACACATAAGCCCAAATCCAGTCCCATATCCCTTTGAACGTGGGCACCGGTGACCAGAGAAAGTTGTATTCCGGGTGTATAATAAAGTCCCCATTCAAAATCGGCACCGAAATAATCGTCCCCTTCAAAGATCCCATATCGGACCGCAAAGTCCATTTTTCGTGACAACCCGGCGTCCCCGTGCAGGTACATGCTGAAGGCATTATTGGATCCGGTAAAAAGGGGATTGGCTCCCAGGGAATAGGTCCCCCGGTCCAGAAGCTTTCCGGTATTGAAAGATTGTGCAGAAACATGGATAAGGACAGAAGAAAGGATTAGAGTGATCAGTATTTTCCTCATAGGTACGCGGTTTTAGGTATTGAACGTAATGCCCTTCCCCGGGATTCAAAATGAAAGGTCTTTTTTTAGGTTTTTCGTAAAAAAAATGCCGGAACGATAGGATCAATTCCGGCATGATTTTACAAAACTGCTTGAAGGCAGTGAATTATAGTGAGATGGGTTTGCCCTGGTAAAAATCAAGGATCTTCATTTTGAAGATATACTCGAACTTCGCCTGAACGAGATCGGATCTTGCCCGGGTAAGGTTATTTTTGGCTATGTTGAAATCGACCGAATTCACCAATCCGACTTCAAACTTTTGCTGTGTGTAGTTAAATGCCTCCTCATTGGAACTGACTGCCTCAAAAGCCGAATTATATTTTTCCAAAGCAGCCAGTGCATCGGCGTGTGACTGCTGAATGGTTTTGTACAGAGACTGTCTTGCCAGTTCCCTTTGCAATTCCGCATCTTCCAGGTTGATTTTGGATTTGGAAATCTGGGTTTGGGTATTAAACCGGTTAAAGAGGGGAATCGCAATGCCCACGGTAAGCTGGCGATACTGATTATCGACAATTTGGTCGGTGAGTAGATAATCATCAAAAGGCGGGATGGTATCCAGGGGATTCATCAATCCGTTAACATACCTGGAATAGTACAATCCATCGAGATAAAGCTCCGGCCATCTCTGACTCCGGGCAATGGCCAGATCCTTTTCAGCGCTCTGAACAAAATACCCGGAACCCTGGATCTCTGGCATCACCATTAGTGAGGTTTCGAAGACCTTGTCTACCGGTGCAGGTAATCCGAGGGATTCCACACTCAGATCCTCCGGCCTGTAAATGGTAAAGTTCCCGATTGAATCGAGATCCAGCAACTGGGTAAGATCAAGTACAGAGAGATGAAGGTTATTTTCTGCATTGGTAACATTGAGTTTCTCCGTGGCCGCCTGGGCCTTGATCTCAAGCAGTTCTCCCTTGGCCACATTGCCCACCTCCACCAGCCTTTCTGTTCTCTCCACCTGCAGCCGGGTAACTTCATACTGGGATTTGGCCACCTCCAGGATCTCCTCATCAAAAAGAATCTGCAGGTAGTTGGTTGCAATGCTCAGGCTGATATCATTTTTGACCTTCTTAAGATCCTCTTCACTTTTCATGAAAAGGAATTTCTGCTTTTGAATATTGTTCAGATTTTCCAGTCCGCTAAAAACCGTAACCCTGCTCCGAAGGCCAACCGATCCCTGCTGAATTTTCCGGTTTTCATACTCATAGGTTTCCAGGTTAAGCGAACGACCAGAGCTGATATCATGATTGGCACCGAAATTCAGATTTGGAAGCAGATCAAAGCGTGATTGCTCATAATCTTCCACGGCAAGTTGAGTATTGAGTTCTTCCCTCTTGATCGTGAGATTGTTCTCGTGCGCATAGCTGATACAGTCCTGCAAAGTCCAGGTTTGTTGCTGCGCGAAAGCACCGGCAACGAAAGCAAAAATGAACAGGCCAGATGTTACTAATCTCATAATGAAATCCTTATGCTTATAAGCCCCAAATCTGCACGAGTTTCAATGCTTCCTGCAGAAAAGGAGGAAATGATTCTGTTGTTATTTTTTTCGGTATAAAACCTGAATATGCTTTGCATTTTCCAGGGGATTGAAAATCTGGATCAGTTCCCAGCTATTGTCATAGCTTTCAATCGACTTTTTGAGTCTTTGCACCCGGGCAAGAGAGAGTGAGAGCTCATCTTCGTAATGGCTTCGATCCTCTTCCTCATCCCAGGGAAACGAGACCACGCGGTAGTTATAATTGACTTTCTTTTCTCCTACCCTGAGTTCGATCTCTGCAAACTCAGCCTCGCCAAAATTCGGTATAGGCACGCACAAATCTTTCATGACAATAGGCTTTAAAATAGGTAAAAACGATCAGATTCTCTGTTTGATATTTTCCGTGACAATATGTCCGTCGAAAAGCTGAATGATCCTGTGGGCTTTGTCAGCATCGGTGGGTGAATGGGTTACCATAATCACGGTGGTACCTTCCTGGTTAAGTTCGGTCAGAAGGTTCATTACCTCTTCCCCATTGGCAGAATCAAGGTTACCTGTAGGCTCATCCGCAAGGATCAGATGGGGTTTTGAAACCACGGCTCTTGCGATGGCAACCCTTTGTTGCTGTCCGCCGGAGAGTTGCTGGGGGAAGTGCTTTTTCCTGTGGGAGATTTTCATCCTGTCCAGCACCTCTTCCACTCTTTTTTTCCGGTCGGATGATGAAACCTTCTGATAAAGAAGGGGTAGCTCCACATTTTCGAAAACATTAAGTTCATCAATCAGGTTAAAGCTTTGAAAAACAAAACCAATGTTGGATTTTCTAAGATTCGTCCTTGATCTTTCAGAGAACCCGGAAACCTCTTTATCCAGGAAGTACATTTCACCGGAGCTTGGATTATCGAGCAATCCGATAATGTTCAGAAGGGTAGATTTTCCGCATCCCGAAGGACCCATAATGGCCACAAACTCACCACGGTCAATCTCCATGTTCACTTTGTTTAGTGCGGTGGTTTCCACTTCATCGGTGCGGAAAACCTTGGTAAGGTCAACTGTTTTAATCATAATCTTAAGTTTTTCTATAATTGTTTTCTGTTCTTCAAAATAAGTTTGTCGACGTCTCCGAAATTATCATAGGAAGAAACGATTACCCTATCCCCGGATTCAAGTCCGTCGAGAACCTCGTAATACCTCGGATTTTGCCTGCCGATCCTGATATCTCTGCGGACAGCAAACTCTCCTGATTCGTCCACCACATAAACCCACTGTCCGCCGGTACTCTGATAAAATCCTCCTTTAGGAATGAGGTTGGCCACTTCCGACTCGCCAAGCTCCAGCTTGATCCTGGAAGTCTGTCCGATTTTGATTTGCCTTGGAACTCCTTCGGTAAAAACCATATCCACTGCAAATCGACCGTTCTGTACTTCCGGGTAGGTTTTAATGATCCTGGCCGGGTATTTATCCCCTGCAAAATCACATTCACTGTAAAGTCCGCGGCTAACTCTGGCCACATAATGTTCGTCAATTTCCACTCTGAGTTTGTAGGAATCCAGGATGTTTACGGTCCCGATCCGGTTTCCGTAATTGACAACCTCTCCTATTTCCGGATTTAAGGTAGCGAGCTCTCCATCGACCGGAGCTTTAATATTCAGATTTTCCAGGCGTGAGCGTGCGAGTTCAAGATTATTGCTCATGGTTGAAACCGATGATTCGAGGGTGCTCACCTGTACCTTCCGGTATATGGAATCCTGCCTGTGGTATTCTTTGTTAAGTTCAAGAAGTTTCATTGCAGTCTCAAACTCTTCTTCCGAAGTTTGAAACTCTTCTTCGGAAATATGCTTATCCTTATACAGCAGCAGATTCTTTTCGTATTGCCGTTTCAGTTGCTTTACCTGTTTGCTGAGCTCGAGGATCTGAATACTAGAGGAGAGCAATTGCTGTTGCATAAAATTCCTTGCATTCCTCAATTCGTTGATCGTGCGTAGTACCTGTGCCTCGGTATTGGATATTTCAAGAATAAGATTGTTGTTTGAAAGCCTCATGATCACATCGCCTTGTTTAAGGGTACTTCCCTCCTCCCGAAGGATCTCCTCTACCCTTCCTCCCTCCACGGCATCGAGATAAATTGTTTTAATGGGCTCCACAACTCCCTGAACAGCAATATAATCCTGAAAAACATCATTCTCGACCCTTTCGATGGCAAGCTTTTCATAATCAACATTGAGCTTTGAACTTTTGTCCCCGAAAATGATGAAGTAAAGGATCAGCAGGGCTGCGGCTGATGCAATGATAATCCAAATTGTTTTTTTGGAAAGGCCTTTTGGCTTTTCAATTTTTCTATCCATTCCGTTCATGACAGCGAAGAAATTTCCTTTATTTTTAACATTAATTATGCCACATATTTAATAGCCTTGATTTACAATAATATAAAGCTAAGGATTATTTAACAATTAATTTAGAAAGTGTCCGAAAATGTAACATTTAACGTACGGATTCGAACATTTCTAAAAAGATTTGTAATTTAGCCAAACTCTTAGGATACAGATTTATCGGACAGGGAATATTATATATTCGGTTAACCCTGGAAAGTGAAAATTGGACTAATCTCAAAAATAAGACCCAAACATGAGTGAAAAAAGAGGCAAGGTACTGGCTGTAGATGACAACCAGGATATTCTTTTTGCCCTGAAATTATTGCTGAAATCCGAAGTGGAAAAGATTGAAACTCTTCCGGGACCTGAGAAAATTCCCCAGTTAATGGCAGAGGAAGACTGGGATGTCATTCTTCTGGATATGAATTTCACCAAAGACGCGATAAGCGGACAGGAAGGCTTCGATTGGCTGGACAGGATCCTTGAGATTGATCCTCAAGCGGTTGTTGTTTTTATTACAGCCTACGGGGACGCCGAAAAAGCGGTAAAGTCAATTAAATCGGGGGCAACCGACTTTGTACTCAAACCCTGGCAAAATGAAAAGATCCTTGCCACCATTAATTCCTCGATAAGTCTCAGAAGATCAAGGCTGGAAGCTGAAGGTCTGAGGCAGAAGCAGCGTGAGATTTCTGCGGTTCTGGATCAGCCATTCACCGACTTTATCGGACAGTCTGAAGAGATGATGAAGGTATTTGCAACCATCAAGAAAGTAGCAGCCACCGATGCCAACGTACTGATCCTTGGGGAGAACGGCACTGGTAAAGAGTTGGTTGCCAGAGCAATTTACAGAAATTCCTTAAGAAAGGATGAAGTCTTCATCAGCGTTGATCTGGGCTCCATCACCGAAACCCTGTTCGAGAGTGAGCTTTTTGGACATGAAAAAGGGGCTTTTACCGATGCCAAGGCTACCAAACAGGGAAGGTTTGAGATTGCCTCCGGAGGAACCCTCTTCCTGGATGAGATTGGGAATTTATCCTCTCAGATGCAAACCAAGCTTCTTACGGTAATCGAACGTAGGGAGGTGACACGGGTGGGAGCCAATAAGCCTATTTCTATTGATGTGCGTATGATTTGTGCTACCAATAACGACCTTCATACCGATGTGGATGAGGGCAGGTTTCGGCAGGACCTTCTTTACCGGATCAATACGGTAGAGATTCAGCTCCCGCCGCTCAGGGAGAGGCAGGGTGACATTCCTGTCCTTGCACAACATTTTCTGAAAATGTACACGCGTAAATACCGTAAACCCATCAAGCATATTCAATCCGGAGCCATGAAAAAACTTCACCAGTACGGCTGGCCCGGGAATGTCAGGGAACTGCAGCATGCCATTGAAAGAGCCGTAATTATGGCCGAAGGGGATTCCCTTACCCCCGAGGATTTCATCCTGAGTGCCCAGGGCAAGAAGACCTCCGATTTTGAGTTCGACACCTTCAACCTTGATGAAATTGAGAAGAAGGTCATCGAAAAAGTATTGAAACAATATCAGGGAAATATTACTCAAGCCGCTCAAGACCTTGGATTAACGAGAACCTCCCTGTACCGCAGAATGGAAAAGCATGGTTTATAGAAACTTCAGAATCAATTTAATAATTCGGATCCTGCTGTTTTCAGCATCGGTATTTCTATTCTTTTACCTGCTGAATACAGAGACTTTTCTGACACCTATTCTGATTCTCCTGCTGATCCTGCTGCAGATATATTCATTGATACGGTATGTCGATAAAACCAACCGGGACCTGGCCAGTTTTCTTGAGTCCATTCGGTTCTCGGAGTTTACGAGGTCCTTTCAGATTGAAGGGATGGGACCTTCATTCAACGAGCTTAGTCAGGCTTTCAACGATGTAATCGCAGATTTTCAAAAAGTCCGTTCAGAAAAAGAGGAACATTTTCATTATCTGCAAAGCATTGTGCAAAATATCGATATTTCCATACTGGCCTATCAGAAGGACGGGACTATTGAGATGATTAACAAGGCCGCAAAAAAGCTCTTTCAGTTGAGCAACATTAAAAATATCCAGAAGCTTTCCCTCCTTTCGGATGAACTCGTTGAGACCTTGCTAAGTATTAAACCCGGGGAAAATAAACTGGTTAAGGTTCAGGATGATGATGATTTTCTTCAGCTCGCTATAAATACTACCGAATTCAGGATCAAAGACAAACAGGTGGTCCTTGCTACGGTTAAAAATATCCAGAGCGTACTGGAAGAACAGGAAACGGAAGCCTGGCAAAAGCTGATCAGGGTTTTGACGCATGAGATCATGAATTCCATTACGCCCATTGCCAGTTTGTCGGCAACTCTCGAGAGCATGTTAAAACCGTATGTCAAAGAGGAAAAAGAGGCACCTGAACTGGATGTGGAAACGGTTGCCGAGGTTCAACAGGCCTTACAAACCATCAATAAAAGGAGTACCGGCTTATTGCATTTTGTGAACACTTACCGAAACCTTACCCGCATTCCCAAACCGAATTTCAGGATCGTAAAGGTTAAGGAGCTCTTCGACCATCTGAACACGTTTATGGAAAAAGAACTGAAAGATAAGGGAATTGAGCTGCAGATCCAGGTTGAACCGGCAGGTTTTGAGATTTCGATGGACGAACAGCTCATAGAGCAGGTTTTGATCAATCTTATGAAAAACTCTATTCATGCAGTGGAAGGGAGGGAATCCTCGAAAATAATCATGAAGGCATTCTTCAACAAACGAGGCAGGCCAACCATTCAGGTTACCGACAACGGAGTGGGCATTCTCAAAGACGTTCTCGATAAGATCTTCATTCCTTTCTTTACGACCAAGCCCAGTGGAAGCGGGATCGGACTCAGCCTGTCCAGGCAGATCCTTCGTCTCCACGGGGGAACCATTACCGGACAGTCGGTTCCCGATAAGGAAACAACCTTCACGCTTACTTTTTGACCTGTAAGATAATTAGAGTGACCCTCTGTTGATAAGCCGGGTAGGAATAAGTTTGCGATGGATATGGCGGTTTTTTATATAGTGCGCCGCCTCTTTACCCATTGCCTCAAAATCGGTCGAAATAACGGTAATCCCATCCCCGATAATCTTCTTCACGGAGGTATCGTTATAAGAAACCAGTCCGATATCCCTTCCGGGAATCCATTTCCGGCTTCTGGATACTTCCATGATCCTGACCAGATCGGAATCGGATATTACGATGTAAGCGGTATTCTTCTCAATATCCTTATCCTGAAGCTTTTTAAGAATCCTGTATTTCAACGCGTTATCATTGCAAAACCGGGCGAATATTTCATTGGATTCCTGGGGATGAAAAGTTTCAGGGGGATTTACATAAATAATTTCCCTGTATTTCGAAAACAATTCTTTTCCCTCATCAAGGGAAGAGTGGAAGCCATGGGTAAAACTCTGGATGATCCTGGGCAGGTCTTCGGGTACATGGTAATCGAGATCCAGGATTAACAACTGATCCCTTTCTATTTTGCGAAATACCCCGGCCACCCCGGTATTGTCCAGGCTCATGATCACCCTGAAATGATAGCGACCCTGGCTCATATAGAGCATGGACTCAAAAATAGCGGGATTCCCATGGTGAAACAAAACCTCAATTTTATAATTCTCACCGAGGTCATTCCTGAAGGCATTGTACAAACCTTCCTTAAAGGAACTGAAATTATCAAAAACCAGAAGGATTTGTAATTCAGTGCCTTTAACAAAGTAACCCTTGGATGGAAAGGATTCAATCAGAGATCGCTTTTTCAACTCCGAATAGGCTTTGAAAACCGTATCCCGGGAAAGATGATAATCCTTCATTGCCTGTCTTACGGAAGGCAGGGGATCTCCGATGCTCAAACGCCCGTTTCCGATTCCCTCCACGACCTCCTGTATCAACTGAAGATATTTGGGTATGCCGGAATCAGGATTGATATTAAACCTGAATGGATTCATGCAGAGTCAAGGCTTGGGGGCGGAGAAAAGAAAAAACCGGTGGGATTGTGTAAGTAGGAGTGATTAACATAACCAATTACCAACTTTGTTTATGAAGTAACAACTAACTAACCAAACTTACATGAAGAGATAAACATCCCAACCGGTATTTAAAAATACAGATTAATTCGAGAATAACAATAATTAGTGTGAATTTACTTATAAAGTGGTCCATAACCCGAGCAGGCTCTGTAGTCGTTTCCTTCAGTATCCATGCCGAATGCAGACCATGCTGAGGGCCTGAAAACTTTTTCATCCGGAACATTATGCATACATACCGGAATTCGTAAAAGGGAACACAGGGTGATCAGGTCCGCTCCAAAATGCCCATATCCGAAAGCACCATGATTTGCCCCCCAGCCTGCCATGACAGAATATACATCCCTGAAAGGGCCTTTCCCTGTGAGTCTGGGAACGAACCAGGTTGTTGGCCATGTCTCATTCGTTCTCTCATCCAGGGTTTTATGCACCTCATCGGGCAGATCAATCGAAAATCCTTCGGCAATCTGCATTACCGGACCCAGACCTCGGACCATATTTATTCGCGCAAGGGTTACCGGCATTCCTCCCCGGGTTTTAAATGAAGATGAGAATCCGCCTCCACGGAAGTATTCCAGTACCGCCGGGTGCCATGAAGTTGCATCCAGGCAGGCCTGCATTTCTTCCTGGGTAATGTCCCAAAACGGTTTCATGGCAGGGGATCCATCCAGGGTTTGCAATCCGGTTCCATCCAGAGCCGCTGAACCCGAATTGATGAGATGAATAAAACCATCGGATGCATCTCCGGAGGGACTCCAGCCGGTTACTCTTTTTACAGCCTCCGGGCTCCAGTAGGTCCGTACATCTGCAAAAATCTGAGCAGTACCGGTAAGCAGGTGTCCAAACATCATGACCACTCCGTTCAGACTGTCATTCTCGGTGGCCATAAGATATGGCTGGCGAATCCCGTTCCAGTCAAAGGATGAATTTAAAATTGCTTCCATAAAATCCCCGTTGGGCAAATGATCAGTCCACTGTCTTTGCCCCTGAAAACCTGCGATCAGAGCGTTATGTCCATGGGCTTCTTCACCAAATCCGGCCTCTTCGAGCGCCTTGTTCCCGGTCATAAGATCCCTGGCGATCAGCGTCATCTTCACCACGAATTCCCAGTCCGCATCCTTTTGCTCCCGACTTTTCTGAGCGGCTGAAGGATTTACATCCCTGTCTTCCCTGCAGTTTTTTCTGGTCCATTCAAGCGCACGCCGGTATTCCTCCTTGTCATAAATTTCCTCGTCAATTCTTCGTACAAACTCCGACATATCCACATATTCATTCCTCATACCCAGATACTCCGAGAAAAAATGGTCATCCACCACCGACCCGGCAATCCCCATGGATACCGAACCGAGGGAAAGATAGGATTTCCCTCTCATGGCAGCCACCGCCAGTCCGGCGCGGACAAACGACAAAATTTTTTCCTTTACATCCTCCGGGATGAGCTCATCATTACTGTCCTGCACATCCCGGCCATAGATCCCAAAAGCAGGAAGCCCTTTTTGATTATGACCAGCCAGGGCAGCCGCAAGGTAAACCGCTCCCGGCCTCTCCGTTCCGTTAAATCCCCAAATCGCTTTGGGCAATAAAGGATTCATATCTATGGTTTCGGTACCGTAACACCAACAGGGAGTAACGGTAAGGCTTACCCCTACCCCCTCCCTTTCAAACTTTTCGGCAGTAGAGGCCGACTCAGCAACACCACCTATACATTGATCCGCTATAATGCATTCCACAGCCGAGCCATCCGGGTGCCTCAGATTTTCTTCGATAAGTCGGGCCGCCCGCTTCGCCATATTCATGGTCTGGTCTTCAAGGGATTCCCTTACCCCGTTTCTTCGACCGTCTATGGCCGGCCGAATGCCAATTTTCGGGTTGGACTGGTAAAAACGCTGTGATTTTTTTTCCGGTGTCTTCATAATTTTTAAAGTGTTCTGGTTCGTTCTGTATAGTGTGCAAAATAGAAACTCGTTTTATGATATGCAAATGTTTTTTTATAAATTATTTAACTATCTTTAAATGACAGGAAGAATAGAGGATACAGGGATAATCGTAAGCAAAATGTCAGGAAAGGACTTTCCCGGATATCCATGGCACTTAATTTGATAATTTCCTGAAAAAATACATACATTATGACAAAAAGGACAGGTCTGATCTTTCTCATTGTGGGATTGACTCTGGGCGCATGTGAAAAGAATGACCCGGTGGTGGTTGATGGTCAATTTGATAACCGGGAGGTGAGTGAATGGGTATATGAATGGATGAATTTACTGTATCTCTGGAGCGATCTGATACCACAGAATACAAATACACTGAATTTTGAGGATCCGGCCGATTTGTTTTTCAGCCTATTGAACCGGCCGGAAGACCGTTTTTCAAATATTACCTCGGATTATGAATCGTTTTTTGCCGATCTTCAGGGTACACCCCTTTCCATGGGTTACTCACCGGCTTTTGGATTGGTAAGCGGAACATCCGATGTATTCATAATTGTTGAATTTGTCTATGAGGATACTCCGGCGAGCAAAGCCGGACTGAAAAGGGGGGATATCATTATCAGCATCGATAACCAGGGAATGGACACCCTGAATTATTTTCAGTTATACAGTAAAACTTCCTATTCAGTGCAACTGGGAACCGTAAGTGAGGGCCAACTGCTGCCTTCCGGCGTATCCCTGGACCTAAGGGCTGAAGTGATCAGCAAGGATCCTGTGGTACATGAGGAGATTATTGAGATGGGGGGTAAAAAAGTGGGCTACCTGGTTTTTGCCGAGTTTATCAGTGGAAGCAATGATGTCTTTATAACCCGGCTGGATAATGTAATCCAGGAATTTATGAATCAGGGAATAGAAGATCTCATCGTGGATCTCAGGTACAATCCTGGAGGGGAAATTTCGGTTGCGGGTCATCTGGCTTCTCTAATTGCGCCCTCATCGGTGAGCAGAGGTTCGGATGTACTGGTAAGTTTCCGGTATAACGATTTCCTGACAGATTTCTTTATTGAAGAGGAGGGCTCTGAATCACCCAACCTTTTTTATACCTTTCCATCTACTCCTGCTTCTCTGGATCTTTCCCGGGTCCTATTTCTTACCGGCAGAGGGACAGCCTCAGCCAGTGAGCTGCTTATTACAGGTCTGGACCCCTATTTGGAGGTAATCACCGTGGGCGAAACCACCGTGGGTAAATACACCGGATCATGGGTTTGGCCCGACACCGAGGAATCGCCCCGGCATAACTGGGCCATCATACCCATTGTCCTTAAATATGCAAACTCACTGGGCCTTACCGAATTCAAGGAGGGTCTTGAACCCGATCATTCTGTGGAAGACGACCTCTTCAATGCCCGTTCTTTCGGAGATACCGGCGATCCGTTGTTGGCAAGGGCATTGGAACTCCTTACCGGGGTAAACATTACAAGCCCACAAACTGGTCGGCGGTCGTATGAATCCCGCAGACTCCCAAACCCTGAAAATATCCGGAAACAAAAACTTTTTATTCCTGCCCCGGACCGGTTAAAAGAAAAAATCAAATACGAAAATCTTTATTAGACTGGTTCGTTCCCCTGGTTTATCTTTGATCCTGAATCCACCTTCGAGTTATGACCCCTGAAATCTTTTACAAATCCCGTATCGAAAAACTTAGCCTTAAAATGGATCGAACCGGGAAAGTCCTTGCATGGATGTCCCTCTTTCGTTTTTTGGCCATCGTGGCTTCTGTATATCTGATCATCAAGTCAATGGGCAGTGAACACCGTACTATTTTCTTAGTCACAGGCACTACCCTTTTCATGGTTTTCATCATCCTTGTCTTCCAATATAAAGCAAAACAAAAACTAAAGCGATTCCTTTCAAATCTATTGGATATCAATAAAAAACAACTTGATTTCCTGAAAGGGGATTATAGCCCGTTCGGGGATGGAAAAGAGTTTATCGATCCAGAACATGATTATACACACGATCTGGATATTTTCGGGAAGGACTCCCTGTTCCAGTACATGAACCGTTGCTGCACCCATCGGGGGGAACAATGGCTTGCAAATCACCTTGGAAGTTCGCCTCATACTGGTGCTGACTGGGAACAAATCCGGGAAGCCATAATAGAGCTGGAGAACCGGAATGTGTTTTCACAGGAATACCTGGCTACGGGACAAATGATGGAAAAAAAAGAAGATAGCCAGGCGGAAATTCTTGCCTGGCTAAAGGCTAAAAAGCGTTTTACCGGATTGGCCCTCAAAATAGCCGTTCTTCTGATAAGCCTTGTAAACACCGGAGTGATCGTGGCCGGAAGCATCGAAACCGAATATTTCAACCTGTTTTATTTATCCATTCCCACTGCCTGGCTCCTGTACGGATTTCATTTTAAGGAAATTAACCACTATCACAGTCTGATCAGCCGGAAGCAGGAAATGATCAGCCAGTTTAACTCACTGAATCAGGTATATATATCCTCCGATCATCAGTCGGGACTCCTCAGAAAAATGAAAGAGGATCTAACCGGACTAACAAAGATCCTGCATCGTCTGGATATTCTGATAAATCTCCTTGACAGCCGCCTTAATATGCTGGTCGGCGCTGTTCTTAATTCACTTTTTCTCTTTGATCTGTTTATTATTGGCCGGCTTGAGACATGGAAATCCAAAAATGCAAACACTCTGCCAACTCTTTTTGATCATCATGCAAAAATCGACGGACTCATAAGTTGCGGGATGTTCTGTTACGATCACCCCGGCTATTCCTGGCCGGAAATAACCCATAATGCCTTCAGTCTTACCGGAGCCTCCCATCCCCTGATCCCTTCCACCGAAAGTATTCCCAACGATCTGGTTATAGACCCTGAAGAAAAAGTACTCCTGGTTACCGGGGCCAATATGGCAGGGAAAAGTACTTTTCTCAGAACTGTGGGGGTCAATATGACCCTTGCAGGTGCCGGTCTTAAGGTTTGTGCCTCCCGATTCCAATTCAGACCCCTGAAGCTTATCACCGGAATGAGGACATCCGACTCCCTGAGCGAAAGTGAATCCTATTTCTTTGCAGAGTTAAAAAGGCTCAAAAGAATTATCGATCGATTTGAAAACCAGGAAGAACTGCTGGTACTGCTCGACGAAATTCTAAAGGGAACCAACAGTGAAGACAAGCGTAAAGGATCAGCGGCCTTGATCGAGAGACTCATCAATTATAAGGGCATTACCCTGGTTGCCACTCATGATATTAGCCTTGGGGAACTGGAAGATCGATTTCCCCGTAAGGTTTCCAACTACCATTTCGACAGTACAATTGTAAACGACGAACTATTTTTCGATTACAAAATCAAAACCGGAGTGGCAAAAAATATGAATGCCAGCTTCCTAATGAGGAAAATGGAAATTATCCATCCCGAAAAAATAAAAGAATGAAACCTAAGGAAAATTTAAACGTTATATTTATATATTTACATATTTGAGTATATTTGCAATATTAAAACCAGATTATGATGAAACGAAACACAATATTTTCAGTACTGATGCTCGCTGTTCTATTACTGCCTGCCGTACATCTGAAGGCTGAAAATCCGGAACCCGGCTCATCGGCAATTGAAAAGGCCGAAGGTATTGAGTGGCAGAGCATGGAATCTGCTTCATCCAATAAAGATCAGACCGATAAGAAGTATTTTATTTATGTATACACCGACTGGTGTAGCTGGTGTAAGAGGATGAGCGGATCCACCTTTCAGGATGAGAAAGTGATCGGGCTTCTCAACGACAAATTTGTCCCCATCAAATTAAATGGGGAGGCAAAGGAGACCATTTCCTTCAATGGAAGGGAATTTAACTACGTTCAGAATGGAAGCAGAGGGTATAATGAATTGGCAGCAGCACTGCTGAATGGTAAACTTTCCTATCCCAGCATAGTTTTCCTTGATGAGCAAATGAATATGATCCAGCCTTTACCCGGATATAAATCGGCCGAAGACCTTTCCATCATCCTCACTTTTCTCGGGGATAAGATTTACGAGAAAATGAGTTTTGATGATTACTACAAGCAGGAAACCGGAGATATTTAATTACCTGTTAATTACCAAACCATATCCGGAATTCGTGGGATTTATTAAAACTGACCAGAACATCGTCATCGGGTTCGGGAACCAGTTTAAGGCTTATGCGGCTTTTCGACAGACTGTACACTTCCCTGATCGCATCGATACAGACCAGGTATTGCCGGTTTACCCGGAAAAACCGTTCCGGATCGGTTAGCAACTCCAGTTTATCCAGGGAATACTCTACAGGATATTTCTTTCCGTCCTTTCTTCTAAGCCATACGATCTTATCTTCGAGAAAGAAATAATGGATCTCCGAAATTTTTACGGGGATCAGCTTTTTGCCCAGGTTAACCACAAAACGCTCCGGGTAATTATTTCCGGGTTTGAGCATGGATATCAGAGTCTGCAGATCGGGCTCTACTCTCGAACCATAGATCCGGTTAAATTTTTCGAGAGCCCTTTTCATCTCCTCCTCACCAAAAGGTTTAAGCAGGTAATCAACCGAATTAACATGGAAAGCACGAATGGCATATTCATCGTAGGCGGTGGTGAAAATTACCGGTGCCGGCAGTTCCACTGTCTCCAGGATCTCAAAACTGTTTCCGTCTGAAAGGTGAATATCCATGAAAATCAGATCGGGGGTGGCAATTTGCAGGTATTCCCTGGATTCCCGAACCGTATCCAGTACCTTTATGATCTCGGCCCCAGGCAAAAGCTTAGTAATCAGTTCCCTGAGTCGCTTAACTGCCGGGATTTCATCTTCTATGATCAGGATCTTCATTTCCGGAAAAATTATTCCTCTGCTTTAATCAGGGGGATTTTGGCTATATATTGCCCATCTTCAATTTGAAAAACGGGCTTCTTCTCACTAATATAGGAATACCTCAATTTAAGGTGATCAATTCCGAAACCGGTTGATTCCTCCTTACTGTTTCTGGGTTGGTAGCTGTTGGCAATCACAAGATAACCTTCCAGGGTTCGGATTTCAATTCTCATGGGTTTTGCCATGGATATTTCGTTGTGTTTTAGCGCATTCTCAATGATCAGTTGCAAGGACAGAGGAGGTAAATAATAGTCCCTGCATTCTTCCTGTATATCCACCGATAAATTGAGGTTGTTCTCAAATCTTAAGGTCTGCAGGAAAAGATAGGAGGATAGGAACTCTTCTTCCTCCCTCAAGGTCACCATACTTTTGTCTCTTACCTGCAGGACATAGCGATAGATCCAGGAAAACTTGCCAATAAAAGCCTGGGCCTTTTCCGGGTCGGTCGAGATAAGGTGAGCAAGAACATTTAGGCTATTAAACAGAAAGTGAGGATTAACCTGGTTCTTCAGGGCAGAAAACTGCGACTCAGCACTAATCCTTCGCAGCTTTTCGGTTTCTATCAGGGATTCCCTCCATTGTCTTACCAGATAGTTCGCTTCAAATCCCAGTACGAAGATGGTATTAACGATCAGAGCCACAAGGATGTTCTGGGAATATACCAGGGAAGGCTGCATACCCGCATGCAGGCTATGGGTGAGGTAAAAGAAATACATCATCATAACCCAGAATGAGATAATCAATGCAGCGGTCAGGGAACTGATAAAGAGTTCAATGGCCAGACGCTTTGACCATTTTCGTATATCGGGAAATTTTTGGTGGATGTAATTTATGATTCTCAGGTTGACCCAGGAGATACTGAGAGTTACCACAAAAGTGAACAGAAATCCGGAGATGACTTCTGCATCATATCTCTTGATCCCGCTGTCCATGCTGGCAAAGAAATAATAAACTCCGGGAATAATGAAGCTGACCGCAAAGACTGCGATCAGCATTCGTTTGTCAAACTTGATGGGCTTAAACTCCATAAGGTCCTAAAAGTAGAAAATTTTAAAATACAATTCTATACTGCACCATCGGGAAAAGACCAAGTTGGTTAATGGTGTTTATTTCACCGGTGGTAACATCAAAGGTATGGTACAGCGGGTTCTCATGATTGGTAATATTCTGAATATCAACAGCAAATTCCTGGGAGGCTTTTTTTCCGTCAATCCTGATACCGGCTTTCAGATCAGCCCGGAAATAATCACGGAACTGCTTGCTGTTGGTTTGGCTTTCATTGAATACGGTAGTATTGCTTTCCCTTGAAGCTTCCAGATCCACCGGAGTATATCTTTGTCCGCCAGCCGCCGAGATCCTACCATCCAATACCAACCACTTTTTGGAAGGACTTTTACCCTTTTTCATGATCTCAAGTTCATAGCCCCCAAGAACATTGAGCACATAGTCACTATCGAATGCAGTGGGTTTCCAGATACCGTTGCTTCCGGCATATTTGGAATCGAAAACCGAAAGGGTGCCCAAAAAATAGAATCCGCTTGTCAGAAACTTTTCCACAGTAAGCTCAACCCCAAAGTTTCTGCCTTTCCCTTCGTTGTTCATGCTGTCGGGCATAACAAAGTTTTGCTGACTGTAATTGAGGGAAGAATAATAACTTTGTCCGACCTCGGTAACCGCATCATAAACCGACTGGTAGTATGCCTCCGTTTTAATCCTCCAGTTGTTACGAAAGATTCGGTCGTATCCCAATACCATATGGTGGGCCCGTGGGGATTTAAGTCCGGTATTTACCCTTACATATTCGCCACCAGCGGCTCTGTGCTCAGAAAAGTAAAAATTGAGAGGAAGAACTTTTGAGTGAAGTCCGTAACCCAGATTCAGCCTTTGTCCGTTATAAAAGTTCCAGATCAGGTTTGCCCTGGGTTCGAGTGAGATGTGCTCATTGAGGGTTAATTGCTGGACTCCCAGTCCGGTATTGAGGATGAGTTTTTCGGTGAATTTATGTTGCCAGTGAACAAAACCCTGAACCAGTCCTGTATTTCCCTCCTCATCCAGAAGGGTCCGGAACTCACCCAGATGGTTATAGAAAATACTGTCGACAAGATCGTAATCCATGATCCGGTAGCGGATCCCCCCTTTGATCTGATCCCTTGCACTCAGTTTATGATTCAGGGAAAAATTCAAATGAATATCCTTCCTGTCGTACCTCCTTCCCTGAAGATCGAGTATGCTCCGGTCTTCGGTGCTAATGCTGTCCACTTTCCCATCGTTCATAATTCCGGTTAAAGCAAGGCTCAGATTGGAATAGGTTTTTTCACTAAAACTGTATACATGGTTAAGAATCACTGCCCCGGAATAATTATCATTGTAGATATTGATATAATCCGTATCGTAGAAGCTGTCAGGATCATCCTCTTCCTTGTCGGTGTTGATAAACTCTATGCTGTTAATCCCGCCCAGGGCAGTCAGGGTAAATTTTCCGGCTTTCGCCGTGGGAATATTCAGTTTCATGCTTAAATCCTGATACTCCGGGATGGCTGTACCCGTTCCAAAATCCACACCCAGATTTTTAAGAACACCCAGGGTTGAGTATCGGTAATTGATCAGGTAGGATGAATAGTTTTTTCGGCTGAGGGGACCTTCCGCACCCAGTTCAAAACCGTTGAATCCTATCTGTCCCAAAAATTCATGCTTATCATAGTTTCCATTTCGCATTTTCAGATCGAAAACCCCGGAAAAGGCATTCATATATTCGGCCGGAAATGCTGCGGTAAGGAAATCCGAATTCGCCAGCACATTATTGTTCAGCATACTAACGGGTCCGCCGGTTGAACCCATTACCCCAAAATGGTTGGGATTGGGTATCTCGACCCCGTCAAGCCGCCAGAGAAGTCCGTTGGGTGCATTTCCCCTCACCACAATGTCATTCGTCGCATCGTTGGAAACATTTACCCCTGCATAATTGGCTGCCATTCTTGCCACATCATTCCTGGCACCGGCATACCTCATTGACTCTTCGACGGTAAAAGTGCGTGCACTCACGCCGGCATTCTTATTGATACTGCCGGCCTTGTCCCGATAAGCCTTAATGGTCACCTCTTCACCCTGGATAATTTTCTCTTCCATCTCCACATTTATCACCAGTTCCTTTCCTGAAGTAACAACCAGGTTTTGCATATCGACCGGAAGGTAGCCTACATATACGATCCGCAGGCTCACCCTTCCCAGGGGGACATCGTTCAGGGCAAAAAATCCTTTTTCATTGGTGATCGTGCCCTTTACCGGATCGGAATCCGGAATATACACATTGGCTCCAATCAGGGGCTGCATGGTGGCCTTGTCGATAATTTTCCCCCGAATGATTTGGGAAATACCCTTGTCCTGCGCTGATATATTCAGGAACAGCAGCAGGTTCATCAAAAAAATACTTAGTGTTTTCATGGTTTATGATCTGTTTAAAATTATTTTCCGGAACAAAGATTTGATAAACAGATCAGCTGTGAAAAAAAAACGGTCTGAGCAAGGAATCCTGAATTATGAATGTGGATTTTTGATGGCTGAAGGAGGTTCGCCGGTGCGATGATCTCTTACATGTAGTTAATCTCAATTCTGATCCGGGTTTCACCTGGAGGGATCCGGAAAGAAACATCGCTGAAATCCGGTCCTGAGAACCGGGGTTTGAAATTGTTGGAAAAAGCAAATCCTTCCTTGGGAATGCCCAGCATGTTCTTGTTCATTTTATGGTTACCATCCTCATCATGAAGAATTGCAAACCCATAAGTTCCGGGATCGAGATCCCGGATCTCAATCACAACAGGACCCGTTCCCAGGGAGTGGGATACCTTCCTTAACGCTTTTTCTATGTCTTCCGGAAAGCCTTCCTCACTATCAAACAAGGTAAGATTAATATTTCCTTTCCGGTTCTCCAGTCCTTCAATCTCGATGATAAGACTGGACTTCTGCGAAAACAGGTTCAGCGGAAACCATATTAACCCTATAATTGTTAGTATTTTCATATGCTTAATACAATCCAAAAGTAAAAAAGTTAAACCCTCAGGTTAAAAAACCGACATAGATCCTGATCTGCCTGCAAGAAAGCTTGTGTTTTTTTTGGGGAAATCAATAAATGCATCTATTTTGGATTGATCATTGAGGGGTCTGAAGGAATCTGAGCTAATATTCCTGAACAGGAGGTTAAAAGAATGTCATCTAATTAAAATACAAGTATATAGCAACTTAAATTTCTATTGGAACCGGATCCGAAAATACAACAGATAGCCTCCTCCTGGGTGGAACAATACAGCGATTATCTTTACAGTTATGCCATTTCCAGGACGTTTCGTAAAGAAATAGCCGAAGATCTGGTTCAGGATACATTCCTTTCAGCCATTCGCTCCTATAGTGGGTTTGAAGGGAAAAGCTCGATACAGACCTGGCTGGTCTCCATCCTTAAAAATAAAATCGTAGACCATTTTCGCAAGGCTTCCAATACCCGGGAAAAAATGATCATTGATCAGAATTGGGAAGAGGATGGTTATGAGTATCCCTTCAGGAATGAAGAGCCTTACCAGGGACACTGGAAAAAAGGGAGGTATCCCGGCGGACATGGGGCAGACATTCTGAGCATCATGGAGAATGAGGAGTTCCGCGAAATTCTTGAGATCTGTCTTTCCCTTCTGCCCCCGAAATGGGCTGCCGCTTTTGCCCTCAAGGTAATGGAGGAACTGGAGAGTGAAAAAGTTTGTAAGGAATTGGATATCTCAGCGTCAAATCTTTGGGTAATTCTGCACAGAAGCAGGCTAAAACTCAGAGAATGTCTGGAAAAACGCTGGGTTGAACAATAAATAAGGATAATGAACAGATTCAGACAATTTATAATGCAAAGGATGGCCAGGCTCATGCTTTCCTGTGATAAAGCCACTGAGCTTTCTTCCAAAAAGCTTGACAGGGGATTGAATCTCAGCGAGATCCTGAGTCTGAAATTACACCAGGCAACCTGCAGGATCTGCAAGCAATATGAAGAAGAAATCGAAGCCATCGATCGTTATGTCCGATCCGGACCCGGAGACTTCCACACCCGCCCCCCATATAAACTCAGCGAAGCACGGAAAAAAGCAATTCAAAAAGAACTTACCCGGGAACTGGAAAATTAACGTTTTTTTCACTTTTTATCTGTAAGTGATGGGGTACTGTCCCGACTAAGTGGACAGAGAATTATTCTAAATCATCAAAAAAACACATCATGAAAAAAGACAAAAAGATTCTTAAGTCTGCATCAGTTTTGACGAGTGCACTTTTAACCGGGTCCCTGGCAGGATTTGCAGCATCCGGAACTCAGAACAATCTTCTTGATTACAATTCCATGGGTTCAGGCTCTGAGGTAAGAAGTGAGATTATGGACATGAACGCTCCCAACATCCTTCACAATGAAACCACCTATAAATTCGGTGAATTAAAATGCGGTGAAGGCAAATGTGGTGAAGGAGAAGGCGAAAAAAAGGCAGAAAAGAAAAAAGAAGGAAAGAAAGTAGAAGGAAAAACTTCAGAGCATAAGTGCGGTGAAGGCAAATGCGGCGAAGGAGAAGGTGAGAAAAAAGCCGAAAAGAAAAAAGAAGGAAAAACTTCAGAACAGAAGTGTGGTGAAGGCAAGTGTGGATAATAATCCTTCTTAGGGTATCCGGTAAAACCACACCGGATACCATTTTTCAATTACAAAAACCCGAACATTATGAATGGAAAAGTAGGAATAGGATTTCGAAGGGACATAGCCGATGAGCTGATCAATTCTGACACACTCAATCCGGAATTTATCGAATTTGCACCAGAGAACTGGATGGGAATCGGGGGTTACTGGAAGAAAAAACTGGAAGAAGCGGCCAATAAATACCCGGTAACCTGTCATGGACTCTCGCTGTCGCTTGGGAGTCCGGAAGAGCCCGACTGGAGTTTTGTAAAGGAATTAAAAACCTTTCTTGACCAATACCAGGTAAAAATATACTCGGAACACCTGAGTTATACCAAAAGCAGCAATGCCCATTTATACGATCTTCTTCCCATCCCATTTAGAAAGGATGCTGCAGATCACGTAGCTGACAGGATCAAAAAAGTGCAGGATTTTCTTGGACGGAACCTGGCTATTGAAATTGTATCCTATTATACTCCCGTGGCAGCGGAAATGACCGAACTGGACTTTATTAACCGTATTCTTGACCGATCCGGATGCCAGCTTTTACTGGATGTCAATAATGTTTATGTAAACGGATTCAACCACCAGTATGATCCCCGCGAGTTTATTGACGGACTCGAGCTTTCAAGGGTTGCTTATATTCATATGGCCGGTCACGAGCAAGTGGAGCCCGATCTTATCATCGATACCCATGGCCAGCCCATTATTGATCCTGTCTATGAACTTTTTGAATGGACCCTAAACAAAATGGACCCGGTACCTGTCCTCCTTGAACGAGACTATAACTTCAATGAACTGGAACAGCTAAACTCCGAGCTTACCCGATTAAGGGAAATTTGCGATTTTGCCTGGAAAGAAGCTTTGCATACAACCAAGTGATCATGAAATTATTACAACCCACCGAAGAGATCCAGAATTCGCTGGGAAAGTATTGCCGAACTGGAATTGAAACCCGGATTCCCGGGATTACTCCCGACCGTCTTCATCATTACCGTCGGTTGGTCTTCAATGTGGTTTATAATACCATGGAACAGGCATATCCAATCACCCACCAGGTTTTTGGGACAAAGAAATTCCGGGAAATGATCCATGATTTTTTTTCTGTACACGATTGCCAGACGCCTCAAATATGGAAATTGCCGGGTGAATTTTATGAATATGCCCTTGAACAAAACCTGGCTGTGCGACATGAATCACCCTGGCTCCACGATCTGCTGTTATTTGAATGGGTGGAGATTGAGGTTCATACCATGCCCGATGAGGTAATTCCGGCGCAATCAGAAATTCACGGCGATCCTTTAAGTAAAATCTTAGGGATCAATCCCGAATTCCGGCTTATCCGGCTGGAATATCCGGTACACCTGATGAAGATTGGCAAGGCAAGTGAAAATAAGGGCAGCTATTTTGTCCTGGTAAGCCGGGAGCCGGACACGGGGCATGTCAATTTCTTCAATCTTTCCATTCTTCATGCCTTCGTTTTTGAACAAATCTCCGGTTCAGAGCGGTCCATCAGATCTCTTTATCCTGATATCCACAGGCTGTTCGGTATTGAAAGCAAAAAAATGCTGGATGAAAGTCTCATGCGGTTTGTAGAGGATCTGATCCAAAAACAGGTTATACTCAATTCTAAATAATCCAAAAATGAAAGCCTACAAAAATTTTGTTTCCGGGGTAAGTTCCCTGAAAGATCTTCCCCTTCTTTTTTTCAGACTAATCCTAGCGTATGGATTTTATCAACCTGCAACCAATAAGCTAAGCGATTTTCAGGCCGTAGGGGAATGGTTTGCAAGTATGAACTACCCTCTTCCATTGGTAAGTGCATATCTTGCCGGAATTACAGAAATTACCGGAGTAGTCCTGCTAACGCTGGGACTGGGTACCCGCATCATTGCTGTTCCCTTAATCATCGTGATGCTCGTTGCCATATTCACGGTTCATGCCGGAAACGGATTTAATGCGGGAAATAATGGGTTTGAAATTCCCCTCTACTATCTTTTAATGCTCTTCGCCCTTATGATCTACGGAAGTGGCAGAATCAGTATTGACGGAATTATTGGCAAACGGTAAATAGATTCTTTACAACTTGTAAGAATCTTTTTTACTTACTAATTATCAATACTTTATAGATAATAAATGCCGTTATTAATGCCGGCATTAATAACGGCATTTTTTGGATGAGTCTTTTAAATTATTCTTCGAAAAAGATTTCCACTTCACGGAAACTAACCGGTTTTTCCAGTATTTCCAGGTTTTTGTTGAGGATAAATATGGTAGGAGTGGCATATAGATTATACTCTCGGGCCACGTTACTGTCCCAGCCTTCAGCGACATAGGTATTCACGCCCGGAAGATCGTTCATCAGAACATATTCAGACCAATCGGCTTCGTTTTCATCGATGGAAACGGTATACAATCCGGGCCTTTCATCGGGTTCCAGGTCGTCATACCATTTGGCAAGCCGTGGCATTAAACGGGTACAGTGGGGGCATTCGGAAGACCAAAAAACCAGGATGAGGGTATCTCCTCCAAGCTCGCTTAATCTTTCAGGCTTGTCGAAGATATCGAGTAAAGTAAAATCATTAACCCGGTTTCCGATGGCCATTTTGCGGTATTTCTCGAGTCTCGCCTGGGCTATTGCCTCATTTTCGGTTTCGCATTCGCCTTCCAGGTAATTATCTGCTATATGAACCAGTAGCTTTTCCATTTGATACTGTTCAAATCCATCGATAAGATAATTCATAATAAAGTCGTACACCTCCTGGTTATAGGAGGATCTTTCCATGATTCTGTCCACAGCCTCAATAAATAGGTTTTCCTGTTCCGACTGCGTTAACTCAGGTGAGCGGTAGAGTCCGAGGTAAGTAAGGATCTTTTGCGTATATACCTGGGAGTTAATCAGCAAAGGTTCATCGAAGCTAACCATAGAGAGAAAACTCTCCCTCAGGTGTTGCTCAAAATCGGTATTCCCGACGGGATTATAGACCGGTTCCAGTTCCATGGCTATGATTGCTGAGGCGATGGATTCGGGCTTTTCACCCATTACCACGATAAGGGAATCATAATATTCGGTCTGAACTCTCACCATTTCGGTGGAGAGTGGCATAAAGAAAAGATCCTGCGGCCTGTATACCTCCAACAAGGGGAGAAGTCTGCCGAACCTGCTACGAAAATGCTCCTGCATATGAAGAAAGTGATAATAGATGCGATTTTCATCGGATTCCTCTACCAACATAGCACCCACAGGATCCTGGTAACGGGTTTTCAGTTTAACATCCTCATGGGCATTAATGAATTCAATGGAAAATGGCATTCCCCGGTTTCTTCCCATTCCATAGCTCTGGCTTCCCACGATTCTGTACATTCCTTTCGAATCGGAAGTATCGGTTCTGAAGAAGATCTTCCCTTCGGAGCTGAGCGTACTGTCGACAAGTCTGTATTCATCCCCTCTGATCTGTATCAGATAGTACCGTCCATCGGGTAATCCCTCAGCCTCCAGGGAAATTTCATAGGGTAATGCATATCCATTACCTAAATACAGAAAGGGAAAAAGAATCAAAAGGAGGTATATTTTTTTATTCATAATAATCCATAGGTTTATAGTTATTCATTCCGGATATCAAAATAAGAAAGAAATAATCAAAAATGCGAACCTGTTCATCAGGCTTTTCATGGTTGGACAGATTAAAATTGAAAATACAACGTTTAATTTGTAGGTTACAACGGAAATATTAGTCTGGAATTGTTTAGGAAAAGAGGTTGACATCTCTGACCTAGAAAAAAAATGCCAGTTAAGCTTTGAAACGCATTCTGAACATATTTCTTTCGGCATTCATTCTCTTTCACTCAGCCAACGCTGCCCAGGCCTCCGGATTCAGGAACCTTGAGAACTTCCCGGCCTTGAGGGAGGTGGCCACCCGGTATGTGCTTGCCGAATCGCCGGATCAATTGAGATCGTATCCGCCGGGATCCTATCGTTTTATGCGAACTCCTGAAGGCTGGTATCTGAAAATCGACGATTTTTCGCAACAGAATATTAGCCTGGGTGAAAAAATCCTGATCTGGAGTTCCAAAACGGGATATGCTCCTGCATACAGGGGTGCCTCGGGAAACAAAAATGCGAAAAATCAGGCCATCCTTTCCGGGGTGATCAATAACTCAGATCTGTACAATTTCAGCATTCATCCCTTTTACGGCTATGTTGGCTGGGGCTCGGATGTGATAGAATTTTATCGGGGAATGGAAAGTGCCGCCATGGACGACAATGAACTATACGGACTTGCGAGAGCTTATGGGCAAAGGGCTTCCGACATATTCTGGGCCCACAATCTTTTTTCAGATACAGCCAGGGCAAGTATTCTCAAAGGAAGGGAGACGGCAGTTGAGCAGTATCTCTATTTTGCTCAAGCTTCAATATCCACCTACCAGGTGCTGTATGAGCGAAATCCGGATTATTATACGCTCATCGGGGGTATGGATATCAAGCTGGCCAATGAGATCATGTCTCACTGGTATGAACTAACCCTGTTCGGTTTTGAAGAAGAGGCCCGGTATCTTCTTCGTATTTATCAGGATCAACAGGGATACTATCAGGATTTTTGGGTTGAGTATGCCCGGACGCTCCTGGGTAATCTTCCGGAGGGGGCTATTCTTTTTACCAATGGAGATAATGACACCTATCCGCTTTTATATCAGCAGTATGCAAATCATTTACGGGAGGACGTAGTGATCATCAACATTGCTCTCCTGAAGGATCCACAATACCTGGTGAATCTGAAAAAAAACCTTTCTTCTGCGAAAGGGATCGAACTCGGACTTACAGAGGCTGAATTACTGAGACTTAAGGAAAGGCAACTCGTACTGGAGGATGAGGAGTATCTGCCCAATCTTTCCATCTCAAAAACCGATTGGGAGATCAAAAACGGGTTAGAAGGAGATAATCCCATCATTCCCATTAGTGGAGGAACATACCATTTCGATTCGAAAACCGGAAAGGTTCGAATCCGGAATTATCTTAAACCCCGGGTAAGCAATTCGGTTTATCTTTTTTTGGAACTCACAGGACATCAATCCGGTTCGCGCCCGATATGCCTGGCAAAATCAGTATCATTGGATCTTCTGAACCTGATCGATCCGGAAAACCTGGTAGACCAGGGGTTTCATTATTATCTGTCAGGGAATGGGGATAGCTTTGAGAAGATCTCAGGGTATGTATTTGACAAGGAAGCATATCAAAACATTCTTTATCCTGGTTTCAATCATCCTCCAACCCTCCCGCACAAAGCCCGGTCGGGATTTTACCGCCAGGTTATTCAAATGCATTCCCGAATGCTTCAGTACATGCTTATTACGGAACCTGAGTTATTTACCTGCGACAGTATTCAGCGATTCTTTGAGAATTATCCTCCCGCCGAAACCGGATCTAACGTGTTTTATTACGAAATTCTCTACCTTTCCTTCCAGGGGGATGAATTGTGTAGGAATTCTGCTGTTTTGCGCATGAAAGAGTTTGTGAATGTGCTGGAAACGGAAACCATCAGTCTTGAGATGACAGATCAGGATCCCAATGATTACGGGAACCTCATCCGGCATCAATATCTCATTAATCTCATCATGAAACACAAGGAGATCGCAGGTTTTGAAGGAATAGATTCGAGACTGGATATTCTCTCCTCCACTATTAAAGAGCGCTTAAATGAGCTTCCCGAAATCGAGTTGCGTTAATCTTCCCGGGAAAGCATTACTATTGCGAGGGCTGCGATCCCTTCTTCCCTGCCTGTGAATCCAAGTTTTTCGGTGGTTGTGGCCTTGACGGATACGCGGGATGGTTCCATCTTCAGGATACCGGCAATTTTTTCCCTCATTACGGAAATATAATCCTTCACTTTGGGTTTTTCCAGGATCAGGGTAGCATCCAGGTTGGAAACGGACCAACCCTCGTTTTGTATCAATTCCATGCATCGTTTCAGGAGGATCGCGCTGTCCATGTTTTTAAATTCGGGAGAGGTATTGGGAAAATGTATACCTATATCTCCAAGAGCAAGAGCACCCAGAAGAGCGTCACATATGGCATGAAGAAGAACATCTGCGTCGGAATGCCCCAGGAGTCCGACAGGATGATCAATCTTCACCCCTCCAAGGAAAAGGGGACGTCCTTTTGCGAAAGCATGGACATCGAATCCCTGTCCGATCCGGTACTGCATAAGAATTAGTTTCTCCTCAGGTCGTCAAAATCAAATCCGAGTGTAAAACGGATGGTATTGGCGAGAGGATTGTTTTGCTGGGTTGGTATCAGATAAGAGAAGTCTATCTCAAAGATATTCAATCGCAGGCCAACCCCAACGGTGAAGAATTTCCGGTTACCCTTGGTGATATGCTCGTAATAATATCCGGTGCGGATGGCGAATTGTTCACGGTACCAGTATTCCAATCCGGCTGCAATATTGATCTCATTGAGTTCTTCCCGGAAGACGGAGCGGCTGCCATCTTCAAGCTCCACACCGGGGGCATCATAAAAGGATCGGAACATACCCACGGGAACTGAAACATCCGGATCCTTGCCATACTGAATAACCGGATTCAGGTCGGCATCCAGGGAGTCGTTGTAATAAATTGGAGAGGTTGGAACAAGGAGCTTATTGAAGTCAAGAGCAAAAGTAATGCTGTTATAACTATCAATTTCCAACAGAAGACTGCTACCGAGTCTCCAGTTAATCGGGATAAAGGATGCATCCTGATTTTCGGAGTAGGATATTTTCCTTCCCATGTTGGAGAAATTGGTACCAAAAGATAATTGTCCGTCATAATCACCCAGTCTCACTTCATTGGTATAGAAGAAACCCAGGTCAGCAGCCACGGAAACACCGGGTTTCGCTTCAATGGTCTCGCTTGAAAAACTTCCTCCGGTAAGGTCAGAGCGAATAAAGCGGAAAGCGATTCCTCCGGAGAAATTATCGGAAAAGAGCCTTGAATAACCCACGTCTACTGCGAGCTCGTTAGGATTTACATCTTTTATAAAGCCACCGAAGCGGTCGGTGAAAACGATATTTCCAAGGGAAAAATACCTTAGGGAAGCGGAGATCACCTGATTATCGCCCAGCCTTTTATACCCTACCAGGTAGGCAAGATTGATATCGTTGATCAGGTTTCTAAGCCAGGGAGTATAGGAAAAGGATAATCCCCCGTCGCCTTCAATGAAGGGATACTTTGCAAGATTCCAGTGTTGTGAAGCGATATCCGGGGAAGTGGCCACTCCCACATCACCCATGGCGCCTGACCGGCTATCGGGAGCTATCGTTAGAAAAGGAACTGCTGATTCAATCACATTCAGTTCACCGGTTAATTCACCAGTGGTGATCTGACTCTTACCTGCAAACTCGGAAAGGCTAACGCACAAGGCCACTAGCAGGAAGCTCTTTACGCTGATTTTCAAAGACATTATGATAGTTAAATTTTAAGAATGCACAAATATAACAGAAAAAATAAACTTTTATTGCATTCAAATATTATCGTATAATCAATAATTTACCTGAGACTTCCGACTCTTCCCCATCGGTACTTTTCACTCTTATCCTGTAAGTATAAACCCCCTGGCGCTGAGCTGTCCCGGAATCCGATAATCCGTCCCAGGTAAGGGGTGCCGATCTGAATCCGCTTCCATATTCGGTATAGGTAAAACTCCGGACCCGTTGACCGTTCATAGAGTAGATATCCAGGGTAATCTCAAGATCCTGTCCGGCCTTATTATGCTCAAAGCTTATTTCCGTAAAATCGGTAAATGGATTCGGCGAATTGACCGGATTCTTCAACACCATTCCTTCCTCGTCTATCACTCTGAATTCGGTCGAAGCCGTGGCAGAATTATT
>CAZNFR010000008.1:0-8563 GCA_964572225.1 uncultured Bacteroidaceae bacterium | reverse complement strand
ATCCCAGACTTTTACTTCTACGGTGTAATGTCCTTCTTCAAGGGTTGACAATGGATACTCGACCCTTCCTTCCTGGTAGCTGTCGAGTTCGGACTGATAGAATTCGTTCATCACCACCAGTTGTTCGTAATCCTCACCTCTGATGATGGCGGTAATATCGTGTCCGATTCCATTGCCTGTGGTATTGATTCCGTTTTCATCGAAAATTTTCACGTAGAGGACCGGGTTTTCATTGGTGATCCCACCGGTTCGGAAGTAGTCGTTATTCATGAATGCCTCTACCTGCGGACCCAGATTGTCCTGTTGAGCATTCGGATAGGTTCCACCCACCAGGAGCCTGTCAAAAGCACCGGCAGCATCGGTGATGCTATCCAGGGCATAGTAACTCAATTTACCTTCACCTAAGGCATAACTAATATCTTTGGGAACGATAAAGCTGAAGCGGAACCGCCCGTTCTCGACGGAAGCCTTGCCCTGATACAATATGTTATTCCTTACAGTAAAAGATTTCTTGTCGCCCCCGTCGTTTGCCAGTGTGGTTTGCATACGCTCCTTATCGTAAATACGTGGAAAGATAATCCCGTTGAACTGGTCCAGGAGTCTTCCTTCCGCATCGGCAATATGTCCTGATATGGTAACTTTTTTCAGGGCCTTCAGGGTATCGATCTGCATTTCCACCGGCTGACCGTTTATGCTGTCGGTAATGACCTGATGGAAAGGGTAGGCCAGTTTCATGGAGGGATCACCGAGGAGAGTGAAGTTCCGCTTATTGGTACCGGGTCCGGCGTTATTTTTGGAGTACTGCATAATTTCGCCCAGACTGTAATTTTCATTATCCTCATTTTTCATGAAAACGACCTCATAAAATTTTTCATTCAGAACGGCATTAGGGCCTGACCATACAAGTCGGGTAGTGGTGAGCAAGGCAATTCCTCCTCCATCCGGATTAAGGATCACCTGTTCACCTGCAGAGACCAGATCGGGCTCATCAAAACGACTGAACTCGCATGTGGCAGTCATGAATAAGGGAAGTTTCCCTGTGTTTTCCCAGGATTCGATATCATTGAGGGTAAGGATCTGTTCCTGTGCCAATCCTTTGGTTCCTCCGTGTCCGGTATAATTAATAATGAGCGCCCCGTTATTTATCTGATCATTGATGGCCATGTTTACATCGGGGTAACGCTCACCGGTGGGAGTGGAAATCTGTGGGTAGGCATCCATATAGATCTTATTGATGTTAAATCCGGGGTAATACTCCTCCACGTATTTGGCAAGATCGTCGGCCTGACTAAGATGGATATTTGAATCCTCATCATCGCTGATAAAAGAGATATTGTTTCTCCAGTTTCCCATACGGTCGGGCTGTTCATATCTTTTGATCTTCTCAACCATGTTTTCAGCCTGAGAGGTGCTGCTGACCGGGAATCTTCCCACTCCGATATCCAGAAGTCCGGTTCTCATGGTCTCCCCATCGTCCAGCATGGCGAAGAAATCGTCGGTTACATAGGAATCTGTGGGCGAAAGGCTATTAGCAGACTGATAGGTGGGTGCAAAGTTCCCTTCCTCCGGACCTGCTTTAAAGTCGAAGGAAGCATCTCCGAAAAAGAGGAGATATTTCAGACTGCTGCCATCTTCTTCCTGACCGGCCTGGTAAAGGTAACGCATGTAGTTTCGGATTGCGGTCACATCGGGCCTTCCTCCGGAAAATTCATTATAGACATGCATCGGGGTCAGGATCCTGATTTTCAGTCCGTCTCTTTCGCTCCGGTATGAAGCAAAGTCCTCAGCGATATCAAGGAAACCTTCGTAAGCCAGTATAACCATATCGGGAACATCCCCTCCGGTAAGATCCTGGTTTTCAATTTTACCGAACATCCCACCGCTTATAACGGGTTGAGGAAAATCACCATCCGGTCTGAATACGATATATTCCCGCAGAAGAGATGAGTTTACGGTGAACTGAAGTTGACCACCCGAGGGACCTGCATTCAGTTGTCTGATCTGATGAACATCGGTAACATCCCAGAGTACGGTATTGCTGCCGGCGGAGGAAAGAGTAAACCGGGTTACGGGACCCTGCTCTGCCATGCGTTTGTCCCTGAACAGCAGTTCATCGCCGGTGAGATTAAGACTGGCCCGGGCGTTGATCGCCAGGTAGTCCAGCCAGCCCTGGGAACCGGCATCTGATTTGTTAAACTTGAGTTTGACCTGAACTTCATCCCCTGTTGGCTGGATGTCAAAAACGTCCTCTTCAATATCGGCATAAATAGCAGTATAGCTACCGAGGTTTGTCCGCCGGAGTTTAACAGTATCTAGAAGGATATTATCGGCATAAACCACGAAGCTCACATCTTCTTTACTTCTTCCCAGGAGTCCGGTAGCCAGTTTTGCCGGTTCACTGGTAATAGCTCCCGGAAGGTTGAATGAGAATACCTGTTGAAGGCTCAGGTCGAAATCCTCTCCGTACCATTCCCTTCCTGATTTCAAAAAATTATACAGGTTCTCTTCGTGCCAGGCCAGGATATCATAACTGTTACTCTCGTAATCAGGCTCTTCGGAAACTGTTTCCAGGGGTTCCGGTATTAAGGGCGATCCTTGGGAATCGGTGATAAGGTAGGTGCCGTAATCGCTATAATTATTTTTTTCATGAATGAACATGCCTTCTGAATCCGAATATTTCCATTCTACCGGGCCCTGGGCAAAGAATAGCAGGTAATCGCCCGAATTAAAAATTCCATCTGCCCCCTTATTTAAAAATACCTGTGTGGGCAGAAGCTGATCCTGGTCCCCTTCTTCTGCGTTCTCGGGGGTCATTTTCCCGCCCCATCCATAAATCCTGATGTTCGCCGGATCCGACATACCCAGGTCCTTAAGCTGGTTAAAGCTGATCTTGTGCATGCCGGTGGAGGTAACCCCGATCTTGAACCAGTCCCCTTCAGCCAGGAGAGAATTTTCCAATTGAGTGGATTTTTTGGGATGGGTTGCTCTGAGGCGGACAGGTTGGTCAACCGCATCAATCTTAAGAACAAATTCGGTGATCCTGTGAATGTTACCGGAGGAAGGGTCTCGGAAGAAGGGACAGAAATCATAGTGAAGCACGGTTTCCCCGCCTGCTTTTCCAATATAGGATTCAATTGCGGGAGTGGATGGAAGTTGGTCAAATATCCCTTCCTCATCCGGGATGGAGGGTATAGTTTCGGATTCGAAAGTGAAAAATCCGGCATTGACACCGGTGAATTCATCCTTCCAATCAATGACTCCATAAAAATGAGGCAACAAAGAGGAGAAATTTTCGTAGTTAGAACTACGGAAAGAGATAAATTCCTTAACCGTACCGACTTCTTCGAGAGACGAATGCCATTCCACTTCAGATTTAACATACCAGGATTGGGCAGAAACCTGAGTGGAAGTCAGAAGCAACAGGACCAGAATGTTTTTCATTCAGAAATATTACGTTAAACAGATCTAAAACTAAAACAATTAAAAAGATTTTTCGTTTGCAAAACGTACTTTAACAACAATTTATTGCCATTATAACAGGGGTCTACATAGCTTGTCGGGGCAAACTTAAAACTTTAACAGTTTTTTTGTTTGGTCTGGTTATTTTCGTGAATTTATACGGACAGGATCCTACATTCTCACAACTCTACGCAAACCGCCTTTATATGAATCCGGCTTTCGCCGGAATAGAAAACGATATTCGAAGGGTTTTCATTAATTATCGGAATCAGTGGCCCGGACTGGGAAAAACTTTTGTTACGTATTCGGCTTCCTACGATCAGTACATTGATCATCTGAAAGGGGGTGTGGGTATCCGGATCATGAATGATGTTCAGGGTAACGGGAGCATTTCCCAGCTTTCGATGAACCTTATCTATTCCTATCATTTCAATGTTACCCGTCATTTGATGGTAAGCGGCGGACTCGAAGCGGGGTATAACCAGCGCAGGATGGATTTTCAGAGTCTCAGGTTTGAGGATCAGATCCTTTCGGGACAGGATCCATTTAAAAAGACTCAGGAAAACCTGGAAAGCGGAAGGGCGATTGCATATCCGGACTTTAAAACCGGGGTTGCTGCCTTTTATCGTAACTATTATGCCGGAGTTTCCATGGCTCACCTCACCCGCCCGAGCCAGTCCTACAGCTCCGATCCCAACTCGAGGCTCCCCCGTAAATTAATGGTCTATGCAGGAGGAATGATACCGATATACGAAAAAAGACTCGGAAGAGAGGTGGTTCAGCTCTCACCCAACATTATATTTCTGAAGCAAAAATCCTTTACCCAGATTATGTATGGAATGGAGGGTTTAATTAAGGAGGAAATCATTGCAGGGGCCTGGCTGAGACAGAATCTGGGATTTAATTTCAGCTCCCTAATTTTTTCTGCGGGTTATGTAACCAAACATTTTCGTTTTCGTTATAGTTACGACCAGCATCTTTCGTCTCCATCCATTAGTTTACCGTTGATGGGGGCACATGAAGTATCGCTGATTATGACGATTGATTCGGAAAAGAAAAAGAAGAAGCGGGCAATAAAATGTCCTAAAATTTAGTTATTTTTGAAAATTACGTTAAATAGAACCAAATTCGATATCCGATAAATTTGCAAAAGCTATGAAAGTAAAGCTCAGTCTTATCCCGGTAATGATCGCTGCTGTTGTTTTTGTCTCCTCATGCGGGGGAGGCGGCGATGTTACTTCCACAGGAAAAACCTCTTCCACCACCGGTTGGGAATACAATGATCCGGCCAACGGAGGCTTCGAAGTTACCAGCGCCATTGAACAGGAGACCGGTCCCGGACTGGTTCTCATTGAAGGCGGTACCTTTACCATGGGCAGGGTTCAGGATGATGTTATGTACGACTGGAATGCGAATCCCAGAAGGGTTACCGTTTCCTCTTTTTATATGGACCAGACCGAGGTCAGGAACATTGATTACAGGGAATATATTTACTGGCTCAGCAGGGTTTTCAGTTCCGACATTGATCCCCAGAGAAACGTGGTAAGGAATGCCCTTCCCGACACGCTTGTATGGAGGGATCCCATGGCTTATAACGAGCCTTATGTAGAGTATTATTTCAGGCACCCGACCTTCAATCAATATCCGGTCGTAGGTGTTAACTGGCTGCAAGCCAACGATTTTTGTATCTGGCGTACTGACAGGGTAAATGAAAAGATATTGGTAGACGAGGGTATTATTGAAATGAGTACCGATCAAAAGGGAGAAAATCATTTCAATACCGAGGCTTTCCTGCTCGGTATCTACAAGCCTACCTACCGGAATGCCATTGAAAGTCTGGATCCCAATAAAGATTCCAGGGATCTCAAGATTGAAGACGGATTATTACTTCCGAAATACAGGCTCCCGACCGAAGCTGAATGGGAATTTGCAGCCTTCGCTCTTCGTGGAAATACCATCGATGAGCTGGTTTGGGAAAGAAGGATCTATCCCTGGAACGGTCATCAGGTAAGAAATGATGAGCCCCGGAACATGGGTCAAATGAGAGCTAATTTCCAGAGAGGCAAAGGCGATATGATGGGTGTGGCCGGTTCCCTGAATGATGCCGGTTCGATCACCACTCCGGTTATGTCTTTCTGGCCCAATGATTACGGACTTTATTGCATGGCAGGCAACGTGAACGAATGGGTTCAGGATGTTTACCGCCCTCAGTCGTTCGAAGATGTAGCCGAATTCAATCCCTACCGCGGAAACCAGTTTGACAAGCTGTATATGGATCCCAGCAATGACAATCTGCCCCAGGTAGACAGTCTTGGCCGGGTGATTCGTGTACCCATTACCGAAGCGGATGCGGAAGGCAGGTTCAACTACAGAAAATCTGATTACCGTAACTACCGGGATGGGGATCTTCAGTCTTCATCCTTCTACGATTTAACCGACACTACCGCTACCGAATATCAGATAGGAAGCGGAAATATGTACATGAACAACCAGTATGAAAGATCATCCCTGATCAATGACAGGGTAAGGGTTTACAAAGGAGGTTCATGGTCCGACCGGGTTTACTGGCTGAGTCCCGGAACCCGCAGGTTCCTGATTGAAACGGAATCTCGTGCTGATCTTGGTTTCCGTTGTGCGATGACCCGTGTAGGTACTCCCTCCGGATTTTAAGGTAACTCAAACTATACATGTAAAAAGCTGACGGGATTTCCGCCGGCTTTTTTTTATTTTTACAGCTTAAACCAAGCAGGTACGATCGTGGATACAATGGCAACTCTTTACCAGAGCTTTTTAACATCAGCAGGGGTATCGACCGATACCCGCAGTCTGGAACCCGGAATGATCTTCTTTGCCCTGAAGGGGGAAAACTTCAATGGCAACAAATTTGCAGGGAAGGCGCTGGAATCGGCTGCTTCCCTGGTGGTTACGGATGAAGATCCGGGATTGAAACACGATAAAATCATCAGGGTAGAGAACAGTCTGCAGGCACTCCAGCAACTCGCACACCACCATAGAAAACAGCTTAAAGCCCGGATCATCGGAATCACCGGATCGAATGGAAAGACCACTACCAAGGAGCTGATTCACAGGGTGCTGTCAACTACTTACTCCTGTTATGCAACCCGGGGTAATCTGAACAACCATATCGGGGTTCCTCTTTCGCTTTTGGAGTTAAATAAAGAAGAATACGCCATCATTGAAATGGGGGCTAACAAAAAGGGAGATATTGCGGAACTATGCTCAATTGCCGATCCGGATGAAGGGATTATCACGAATATCGGGAAGGCCCACCTTGAGGGCTTTGGTTCCATGGAAGGGATACGGATGACTAAAACCGAGCTTTACCGGCATGTGGACATCAAAAAGGGCATTTTATTCGTTAATGGCAGGAACCGAATCCTCACGGGCTCTCTGGATGGGGATAAATCTACCCCTGTTTTTTATTTCGACGGACCTGGAAGTCTTTGCACAGGGGAGGTTCTTTCGGAAAGCGGACCCCTGGAAATCCTGATCAGGTTTACGGAAGGAGGTGAGTACAGAGTTCAAACTCAGATCCCGGGAAGATACAATCTTGAGAACCTGGTAGCTGCAGCCTGTATTGGGATCTTTCATGGGGTTCCGGAAGACAAGATCGTTTCGGCCATTGCCGGGTACCATCCTTATAATCAGCGTTCGCAATTAATGGACTCAGGAAGAAACCGAATCCTTTTGGATGCCTACAACGCCAATCCAACCAGCATGGAAGGGGCGATTCGGGCGTTTTTCGACATGGATGCTGATAACAAGCTTCTCATTATCGGGGATATGCTGGAACTCGGAGAGTATACCGAATCGGAGCACAGAAAAATACTGGAACTGATTCAGGAGTTGGACTTCCAGGGGGCTATTCTTGTGGGTCCGGTTTTCTTCAGCCTTAAAAAAGAATTTCCTTTCACTTTTTTTGAAAATATTGAAAAAGCCGCTGAACATTTAAAGCTAAAGAAGGTTTATAATCATCTTGTGCTGATCAAGGCAAGCAGGGGACTGAAACTGGAGTCGCTTGGGGATTTCTTGTAAAAACCCATTGATTATTGAAACGAACGTACTGATTAATGTAAATTACGGAAAAAAACATGGTAAACAAGTTAATGGATCCCATTGGCCGGCTAATGGGACTTAGGTATAAATCCCACCCCTGGCATGGAGTGGATATCGGGCCTGAAGCGCCGGAGGTTGTGACCTGCTTCATCGAAATGGTACCCAGCGATACGGTTAAGTATGAGGTAGACAAGGTTACGGGGTATCTGAAGATCGACCGTCCGCAAAAGTATTCCAACGCAGTTCCCGCCCTTTATGGTTTTATCCCCCAGACCTTTTCCGGATACAACGTGGCCCAGCTAAGCATTGAGAAAACCGGGATACAGGAGGTCAATGGAGATGGTGATCCGGTGGATATCTGCATACTGACGGAAAAGGAAATTACTCACGGGGATATCCTCGTAAGAGCCAGGCCTATTGGTGGCTTTAGGATGATCGATAAAAATCAGGCTGACGACAAGATCATTGCGGTATTAAATAATGATGCGATGTACGAGGGCTTTAACAATATTACGGAGGTGCCTCCGAGGGTAGTCGAAAGGCTGAAGCATTACTTCCTGACGTACAAGGATCTTCCCGGCAGTCCCAGTAACTGTGAAATCACGCATACCTACGAGGTTGGTGAAGCTCAGGAACTCATCAATCGTTCCATGGAGGACTACAAAAAGAAGTTTGAAAACCTGGATACCATACTTTCAGAGGTTTAAGGTCTCCATTTCAGGGAAAGAAAAGTATATTTTTTCTTCAGAAAGAAATCAACAACAAGGTTGCCGGGATAAATTTCCTTATGCCAGCTTCGTGTAATAAACTTCTTTTCCTCTTTGCGGAAGCGGCAGCAACGTCCCATTCCCGAATAAAAAGCGAGATGTGCACGAACGATGGCAGCAAAATCACCGGACCGTCCTTTAAAGAGGAAGCGGAGAGCGGAGATCTTGTCCAGGATCAACCTGCGTAAAATCGTCGGAAACAAACGTTGAGACGGAAGATTCTTATAGAGGGTAAAGAGATTATTTCGGAAATTCAAAAA
>CAZNFR010000007.1:63340-69669 GCA_964572225.1 uncultured Bacteroidaceae bacterium | reverse complement strand
CGGATATGGGAGACGGGAAGTTTCTTCTACCTTTGCCCTCAGACAAGAACTATGCACTTAATGTAAGTCATTCTGGTTATCTTTTTTACTCAGATCACTTCGAAATGAAAGGAATTTATGCTATTGAGGAACCATTTAAGATCGATGTACCCCTGAAACGAATAAAGAAGGGGGAAATTCAAGTCCTGAGAAATGTTTTCTTTGAATTTGATTCGGATTCCTTATTAAACGAATCCCTAGCTGAACTGGAAAAAGTAGTTGAGTTTCTTGAGAAAAATCCATCGGTGAATATACGGGTTAATGGACACACAGATAATATTGGTTCGATTGAATACAACCAGGATCTGTCTTCAAGAAGGGCCCTCTCGGTTATCCACTTTCTTACCTCCCGTGGAATATCCAGAGAAAGACTTGATTTCCGGGGGTTCGGAGCTTCCAATCCGGTTGCTTCCAACGAAACGGAGGAAGGAAGAGCCCAGAATCGAAGGACGGAGATGGAAATCACAGATTGAACTTGAACGAAGAAACCAGAGAAAAATCATTTATTATCTTGTCGGAATTACCTAGCTTTTGAGGATTAATTAACCTTAAACTACTAAACAAATGAAGAGAATAATTACCCTTGGTCTGATTTTGATTTTTGTTTCCAGTCTCTCATTTTCACAAGACGGTTATCAGTTTGAAGACCTTAAAGTTTTACCGGTCACTTCCATCAAGAATCAGTTTCGATCCGGTACTTGTTGGAGTTTCTCTGGATTATCCTTTTTCGAATCTGAGCTTTTAAGGATGGGAAAAGGAGAATTCGACCTTTCAGAAATGTATATAGTAAGAAAAACCTATGAAGAAAAGGCCCGGAAATATGTCAGGATGCACGGAAATGTAAATTTTGCGGGTGGTGGAGCATTTAACGATGTTACCATGGTATTGGAAAAATATGGAATCCTTACCGAGGAGGTCTATCCCGGCCTGAAATATGGCGAAGACAAGCATGTCCATGCTGAATTTGACGGTGTTCTTAAAGCATATCTGGATAAGGTAATCACAAACCCGAATAAAAAGCTGAGTTCTGCATGGTTTAATGGATTTAACGGGATTTTGGATGCATACCTTGGAGAGGTACCCTCTGCATTCAGCGAAGGGAGTCAGGGATTAACCCCTCAAAGTTTTGTGAAAAATATGGGCCTGGATATGAGTGATTATATTATGATTTCATCATTTTCCCACCATCCTTTTTACCAACCCTTTATCCTTGAAGTGCCCGATAACTGGAACTGGGGTCAGGTTTATAATGTAAAAATATCGGAGTTAACCGAGATTATTGACCATGCTGTTAACCAGGGATTTACCGTTGCCTGGGCTACCGATGTAAGTGAAAAGGGCTTCAACTGGAAAAAAGGATTGGCAGTCGTTCCAAGAGAAGATATTGAAGAGCTTGCAGGTCTCGAGAGAGACCGCTGGGAAGAAATGAGTGAAAAGGAAAAGCAAGATCACATATATGATTTTAGCGCCATCAGAAAAGAAAAAGTGATAACTCAGGAAATGCGTCAGGAAGGTTTTGATAATTACCAGACCACCGATGATCATGGAATGCATATCATAGGTTTAGCCAAAGATCAGGAAGGAAATCATTATTACAAGGTGAAAAATTCCTGGAGTGACAAAGATCATATCTATAATGGCTACCTCTATGCTTCCAAAACTTTCGTTGAGTATAAGACCACCTCTCTTTTACTGCATAAGTCAGCCCTACCGGAAGGGATTCGTAAAAAACTAGGGATTTGAAGCAGGTAAGAAAACCAAAAGCCGTCTCGAGGGAGACGGCTTTTTTCTTTATCTTGATTTATCCGGGGGAGCAGGAACCGGGGGTATATCTTTGAAATCCTTCAAATCTTCCAGAATAACTTCAATCGCTTTGTCTAGCTGAGTATCTGTACCCAGAAATTCAAGGTGAGGATCATTGTCCAGAACTATATCAGGGTCAACACCATATCCTTCAATAATCCAATCACTTATCTCAGATGAGTAGGAGGCAAATTCAGGTTTCCGCAAATCCTGTCCGTCAATAAAGGGGAGTGAACCCGTGATTCCGACCACACCTCCCCAGGTGCGGGTGCCGATCACAGTTCCCAGACCGTGTTTCTTGAATGAATAGGCGAAAAGGTCACCATCTGAGGCTGAATAACGATCAACCAATAGAACTTTGGGTCCAAGCATCATCCTGTTTGGAACCGGGTTTCCTTCCACAAAATTCCTCCTCATGGTTGCCCGGGTCACTTCTCTTTTCAGTCTTTCAATAATCATGGGTGACACATTTCCTCCACCATTTCCTCTATCATCAATGATAAGGGCTTTCTTATTTAGTTGAGGGTAGAAATGACGTGCAAATTCCGTCAATCCTCCTGGACCCATATCCGGAATGTGAATATATCCAACCTGGCCGTTGGTTTTCTCATTAACGTAATCAATGTTTGTTTGGACCCAATTGAAATAATACAGATCTGCTTCATCCTCTATGGGTTTTACAACCACCTTCCGGCTACCCTCTTTATCACCTTTTCCGTTAACTTCAAGCTCGACAGCTGTACCAGCCTTCCCTACAAGTAAACTATATAAGTCATTCACTTCCAGGGTTGAATTTCCATCTACGGACAGGATATAATCTCCAACCTTAACTTTAACCCCCACCTCGGAGAGGGGAGAGCGTAACTGCGGACTCCAATTTGCTCCTTTAAGGATCTTTTCCACACGAAAATAGCCGGTTTCATCTTTCTTAAACTGAGCGCCAAGAAGCCCTGTCTTGATCCTTTCAGGTTCGGGTCCTTCACCGGAATTAACATATGCATGTCCTACATTTAGTTCCCCGATCAGTTCACCTATTACATAAGTCAGGTCATCCCTGTGTTTTACATAGGGTACAAGCTCACCGTATTTATCCTTCATGGCAGGCCAGTCAACACCGTGCATGTTCGGCACATAAAAGAAATCTCTCATCTGTCTCCAACTCTCGTCAAAGATCTGGGCCCATTCTTTTTCATAGTCCACCCTTGTTTTCAGACCGGAAAGATCCAGGGGATCACTGATCTTAACTTCACCGGCAGGGAGGTCAATAACTGACCATTTACCTGCCTGACCAACCAGCATTTTTTTACCATTGGCAGAAATAGTCCACATCAGACCCTTACCAAGGGTAGTCTCTTTTTCCTTTTCAATATCAAAAAACTTTGCTACGCTTCCTTCTCCCCTGATGAATTCATTGTAATAGATCCGTCCGGAAGCCGCCTCAAGATTAAAATAGTTCGATGCACTAACGGGAAGGGCAATGATTCGCTCCATAATTCCTTCTGGATCTATCTTAGTACCAGGCTTCTCATCCCCCTCATCTTCTTTTCCTTTCTTAGCTGATTTGGATTCATTACCCTTATCCTCATCCTTTTCCTCCTCTTCCACCTTTACCATATTGTTTTCGGGAGCAAAGGGGTGTGGGGTATCGCTGGCCAGGGTTACCATGTATATTTTACTCATGTCAACATATACATGATTCCATTCGGTAAAGCTGTAGGTAGGATTGAAATCCCGGGCCGAAACAAAATAGAGGTACTTGCCATCCTCAGAGAACTCGGGATTGCCCGAATTGTACCATTCATCCGTAACATCAAACTTCTGACCGGTCTCTGTGTTAAAGAGGCGGATAATGGAAAAATAAACATTTTCGGTGGTGTACTCGTAACTGATCCACTTACTGTCCGGAGACCAGTCATAGCTCCCGGGAATCCCATGGGTTTCCTGTTCCACTAAAGTGACCTCACCGCTCTCTACATCCACATAACTCAACCTCATTTTCCGGTCGTGAAATAAGATCTTTTTGCTGTCGGGCGAGCAGATAAGGCTGAAGATATAAGTATCTGCATCTTTGGTAAGCTGTCTGGCAGGTTCCGATCCATCCTGTTTCTGAACATAAATTTCAAATTCTCCGGTTCTATCGGAAAGAAAAGCAATGTATTTTCCATCGGGTGACCATTCCACATCTCTTTCGTGAGTTCCGGGTGTCTGCGTGAAATTATAGGTAATACCTTCTTCGGATGGGACACTGAATATCTCTCCGCGTGCAGCAATGATCACACGCTCTCCGTTGGGTGAAATATCTCCGGAACGGACATCCTTGCTTACATCCTTAATTTCCGAGCGCGCATAGGGTTCATCATTGTTAATGTAAACGGTTATCTTTTCAGTCTGACGATTCTTTACATCCAGAGTGTAAAGATATCCGCCCTTCTCAAAAATAATACTTCCCGCATCTGCTGAAGGGAACTTAATGTCAAAGTCATCGAAATTGGTGACTTTCTCTGTGGAACCTGAAGTTACATTGTAAACAAAAAGATTCATCCTGCGGTCTCGATCGGACAAAAAATAGATTTCATCCCCGATCCACATGGGAAAAATATCCTGAGCATCAGAATCTGTAATTATCTCCACTTCCCCGGTTTCAAAATCGAAAATACGGATATCATCAGCCATCCCTCCACGATAGTACTTCCAGGTTCTAAATTCCCTGAAAACCCAGTTAAATGCAAGTTTTTCACCGTCAGGAGAAAAGGAATTGAATCCCCCGTAAGATAGAGGCAATTGCTCAGACAGCCCCCCTTCCACAGGTACCTTGAATAAAGAGCCTTTGAAAGAATTAAACGATTGTTTTCTTGAACGGTAGATAATATATTTACCATCGGGAGTCCAGCCCATGACAATGTTGTTAGGACCCATTCTGTCTCCAATATTGTCTCTGCCCAAAGTGGCGGTATATGTGAGTCTCACAGGGCTCCCACCTTCGGAGGGCATGACAAACACCTCGGTGTTTCCATCATACTGCCCTGTAAAGGCAAGGTATTTTCCATCCGGTGAGAATTTGGCAAACATTTCATATCCGATATGAGATGTCAGTTTTCTTGCAAGTCCGCCTTCCCTGCTAACGGTATACAGATCACCTGCATGGGTAAAAACTACCTGGTCATCATGGATTGCAGGAAAACGCAATAATCGAGCTTCCTCCTGAGACATAAGCCCGGTTATTGACAGGCAGACAGCCAACAGTAGAGTAAATACTTTTCTTTTCATAGGAATTAATTTACTAAAAGTTTGTAATTGAAGTAGTTGTGAAAAGTTGATTCGGTAAATAGTCTTTAATGTTACACTTAGTTCGAACCTGTGGAGGGTATAACGAGATGTCCTAAAAACTTCGAAACCCTCCAGTCTTGATTTAAAATATACTAATTGCATTATCATTCATCCGGTCGGAACCAAACAATCGATAAAGTTAAGTAAAACAATTCTATATTACCGGATTAACCTGCTGTTGTTGAAAACATCATTTCAAATCAAATGTTCATAAACTTATCTTTAGGAATTCTTTAAAATCAGGAAGTTCTTCATGAATAAAATTGCTTTACAAGGGATTATTCTTAGTGTGATATTTGCGGTTTTAAGTGTAGTCGACGGGATTGGCTCAAAGAAGCCTGTCGATTTCCCAGTCGCAGGCAGAGAAAGTATTCCGGTCTATCTTAAGGCCGACTCATCCTGGGTGGATAGTATTATTTCGGGAATGACTCTGGAGGAAAAAATCGGACAGTTGATCATGGTAGCTGCTTATTCTAATAAAGATGAATCTCACAAGGAAGAAATTCTTGAAATTATTGGAAAATATGCTCCCGGTGGAATCATTTTTTTCCAGGGAGGGCCTGTAAGACAGGCGCAAATGATCAATCAATTCCAGCAATCCTCCAGTATCCCCCTTATGATCGCTATGGATGCAGAGTGGGGACTAGCCATGAGACTGGACAGCACTCTTCAATATCCGAGACAGATGATGCTGGGTGCCATGCAGGATGATGAACTAATATATCAGATGGGATATGATATTGGTCGTCAGATGAGAAGGTTGGGGGTACATATAAATTTTGCCCCAGTAGTAGACATCAATAACAATCCGGATAATCCGGTAATAAATTTCCGGTCATTTGGTGAAGAAAGGAACCGAGTGGCAGTAAAATCCCTTATGTACCTCAAAGGCATGGAAGATGCCGGAGTATTGGGAGTTTTGAAGCATTTCCCGGGCCATGGGGACACAAATACGGATTCCCATTATGCCTTACCCTTAATTAATCACCCTCGTGAACGGCTGGACTCATTAGAGCTTTTTCCATTTCATTATGGGATCAAAAATGCAGCGGGAGGAATTATGTCGGCACATCTGAATGTACCCTCCCTTGACTCAACCCCGGGGGTTCCTTCATCCATGTCTTCCCTCAAAAAGCCTCTCAACATCGGCATGATCGGCT
>CAZNFR010000007.1:15258-63330 GCA_964572225.1 uncultured Bacteroidaceae bacterium | reverse complement strand
GTTTTAAAGGTCTGGTCTTTACCGATGCACTTAACATGAAAGGGGCCAGCGAATACGAAAAACCCGGTGAGTTGGAAGTGAAAGCCTTTCTGGCAGGAAACGACATATTGCTTATGCCTTCGGATGTCCCAAAGGCAATTAATGCAATCCGGAGAGAGATCAAAAAAGAAAACATTCCTGAAGAATATCTGGACGAAAAAGTCCGGAAAATACTTCTGCTTAAGAATTGGCTGGGATTATCCAAGCCAGTCACTATTAAGACCGAAAACCTGCAAGATGACCTGAATAATCCTTATTATCAGGTGGAAATGCGAAAGTTAATTTCTGCCTCACTAACTCTCCTTGGAAATCAAAAAAACCTGATCCCGCTAAGGCTTCCTGATTCAGGAAAAATAGCTTCACTCACTATTGGTGGCAAGGAGAATAGCATTTTTACCCAAACATTGGGTCTATACCAGGAATTCGACCACTATTTCGTCCGCAGCGAAGATCTGCCTGCCATGCAGGATAGCCTCAACAAAATTGGGGATGCTTATCAAACGCTTATCCTTAACCTTCAGGGAACCTCTCAGTGGCCTGGAAGGAATTATGGGATCTATCCCCAAACCCGGATTTTTTTGGATCAGTTTAACCCTTCAGCAAATACTATCCTGGTACTTTTCGGTAATCCTTATGCCCTCAAAAGCCTCGGAAAACTTACATTTCCTCATAGCATACTGCTTGCTTACAATGATGATGAACTGACACAGGATCTGTCTGCCCAGGCCATTTTCGGCGCGACAAGCATAAACGGAAGGCTTCCGGTAACGGTCAATGATTCCATTAAGGAAGGGGATGGGGAGAATACCCCTTCACTTAACCGCTTATCGTACGGTATACCTGAACAGGAAGGAATGAGTTCAGAATTACTTATGAAAATTGATACTCTGGTCGCTGAAGCCCTGAGTGAAAAGGCAACTCCGGGTTGCCAAATCCTGATCGCCAGAAACTCCCGGGTTATTTATTATAAAGCATTTGGTCACCATAGCTACAACAGAAAAAAAAAGCTTGAAAGAGAAGATTTATTCGATCTTGCTTCAATTACAAAAATAACTTCAACGGTACCGGCCCTAATGCTATTGGAAGACAGAGGCCTTATTAATACTGAAGAAACTCTTGGGGCTTACCTGAACCTACCCGATACCTCACAGATGAATAATCTCATCATAAAGGATATCCTGGCCCATCAGGCAGGACTAAAATCATGGATTCCATTTTATTATCATACCATCGAACCTCTGGATACTTCAGAGGCACTTTTTAGTACCAGAATAAGTGTCGAATATCCCTTAAAACTAGGGCCAAATGCCTTTGCAAACAGAAATATTGTTTGGAAGGACAGTGTTTTTAAAAAAGAGTATTCCAAAGAATACAGCATCTCGGTTGCTGAGGATATGTTTTTAAGAAAAGATTACCGGGATTCTGTCTACTATTGGATACTGGCTTCCGGACTGGAGGAAAAGGAATACCGCTACAGCGATCTGGGTTACTATTTTTTCCAGAAAATAATCGAGGAAACCATGGATACTCTCCTGTATCCATTTGTATATCATAATTTTTACCAAAAACTGGGAGCCACTACTCTGGGTTATCTTCCACTGAACCGTTTTCCCCTAAAAAGGATCGTTCCGACAGAGTATGACCATATTTTCAGAAAGCAACTAGTCCATGGATATGTCCATGATCCCGGTGCTGCGATGCTTGGTGGGATAGGGGGACATGCCGGAGTTTTTTCCAATGCCAACGATCTGGCGAAAATGATGCAGATGTACCTGAATGGGGGAAATTATGGGGGCAATCAGATTCTGAGCAGGAAGGTAATTGATAAATATACAACCAGAGTCTTCACGGATAATGGCAACCGCCGCGCCTTGGGCTTTGATAAACCTGTCGCCGAAAAAGATCAATCCGGCCCCACAAGTAATAATGCTAGCCCATCATCCTATGGTCACACTGGTTTTACAGGTACAATGACCTGGGTTGACCCGGAGTACGATTTGATTTATATTTTCCTTTCCAATCGCATACATCCAGACCAATATAACCTTACCCTTATCCGAAAGGATATTCGCACCAGGATACAGGAGTGCATTTATGAATCGGTAATCTATTAGAATTTATTTACCCCGCATAGCTATGTTAAAAAACAATTATAACTTTTAAGAGGATTGATAAAAATCATGATAATCCCAAAGGAATTGAAGTTACTTTTGTAACAAATTCATTCAAATAATTGTACTATGAAACCAACTCATATTGAGCATATTGGAATAGCAGTCGAGAATCTGGAGGAATCCATCCGGTATTATGAGGAGGTTCTGAACCTCGAGTGTTATGCGATCGAAGAAGTAAAGGATCAAAAGGTAAGAACCGCATTTTTTAAAATTGGTGAGACGAAAATTGAATTGCTTGAATCTACAGACCCGGAAGGACCGGTAGGGAAATTTATTGAAAAGAAAGGTCAGGGCGTCCATCATATTGCATTTGCCTTCGATGATGTTGAAAATGCCCTTACGGAAGCAGGAAAGAAAGGGGTGAAGCTTATCGATGAAAAACCCAGGAAAGGCGCAGAAGGCTTGAATATCGGATTCCTCCACCCTAAATCAACCCAGGGTGTATTGACAGAATTCTGCGGAAAATAATAAGGGCCTATCCCAAACGGATAAAAAACACAAGGACATGTCCAATTCTGATAAAGTAAAAAAGCTCATAGACCTCAGAAAAAAGGCGAGGGAAGGGGGAGGGGAAGCCAGGGTTGAATCCCAGCATTCCAAAGGAAAACATACCGCCAGGGAAAGAATCGAAATTTTACTCGATGAAGGCAGTTTTGAAGAATACGATATGTTTGTTACCCACCGTTCAAGTGATTTCGGACTGGAGAACAAAATTTTCCTGGGCGACGGGGTTATAACCGGTCATGGAACCATCGATGGTAGAGTGGTTTATGTATATGCCCAGGATTTTACGGTATTTGGAGGTTCATTGTCAGAAACCCACGCTAAAAAAATCTGCAAAATCATGGATCAGGCCATGAAAGTAGGGGCCCCTGTCATTGGAATCAACGATAGCGGGGGTGCAAGAATTCAGGAAGGAGTCAGAAGCCTGGCAGGATATGCAGAGATCTTTCAGCGCAACATACTCGCTTCGGGAGTTATACCTCAAATTTCCGCCATATTCGGACCCTGTGCGGGTGGTGCGGTTTACTCCCCGGCCCTTACCGACCTGGTTATTATGAGTGACAAAACTTCGTATATGTTCGTTACCGGACCGAAGGTCACCAAAACCGTTACCGGCGAAAGCATTTCTACAGAAGATCTTGGAGGAGCCGGAGTTCATTCCTCCAAATCGGGAGTTTCCCATTTTGTTGCAGAGGATGAAGAAGAAGGACTCATGCTGATCCGTAAAATTATCAGCTACCTTCCCCAAAATAACCTAGAGGACCCCATTGTTACTGAAACGGTTGATCCAATTGACAGGCTTGCTGAGTCCCTAAACGAAATCATTCCTGAAAATCCCAACCATCCCTACGATGTTAAAGACGTGATCTTCGAAATCGTGGATGAAGGAGAATTCCTTGAAGTACATCGTGATTTTGCAAAAAACATTGTGACGGGATTTGCCAAATTTAACGGAATACCTACCGGGATAGTCGCAAACCAGCCGAATTACCTTGCAGGAGTCCTGGATATCGATGCATCAAGAAAAGCCGCAAGATTTGTCAGATTGTGTGACTGCTTTAATATCCCTATTGTTACCCTGGTCGACGTACCCGGATTTTTACCGGGTTCCGCCCAGGAGTACGGCGGGATCATTATCCACGGAGCCAAACTAATGTTTGCTTATGGAGAAGCCACCGTTCCCAAGGTAACCATTACCCTAAGAAAATCCTATGGTGGAGCGCATGATGTAATGAGCTCGAAACAGCTAAGGGGAGACATAAACTACGCTTGGCCTACAGCAGAAATTGCGGTTATGGGACCGAAAGGAGCCATTGAAATTTTGGAAGGCAGAAAGATTCAGCAGATTGAAGATAAAGATGAACTTGAAAAGTTTATTTCGGAAAAGGAGGATGAATACCGGGAAAAATTCGCCAATCCTTACGAAGCAGCAAAATATGGTTACATAGATGATATCATCGAACCCAGAAATACTCGTTTCAGGATTATAAGGGCCCTTCAAACCCTCTCAACCAAAAAGGAAATGAATCCACCAAAAAAGCATCCTAACATTCCCTTATAGATAATTTGAATATATGCTTGAGGTAAACATGTTTATATTATTCGTATTTAGCGCTATATCAACAAAAGAAATAGTAGTAGCGATTGTTGGTTATGCCATCGTATTTATTGCCCTCGTCTCTTTATATACCTTGTTTCGTTACTTACCTTCCATTCTCTCAATTAAACCTCCAAAGAAAAGAGCATCTAAGTCAGCAGACAAGGATACCCTAATTGAAAAAAACATACAGGAAGATATTTCGGGTGAAGAAATCGCTGCAATTGCGATGTCCCTTCATTTGATATTTAATGAAATGCATGACGAGGAAAGTGGAGTTTTAACCATAAAAAAGATATCCAAAGCCTACTCTCCCTGGAGCTCAAAAATATATGCAGTAAGGAATCAGTTTAACCGCATATAATTATTAAATATTAGGTTTATATAACACAATATAATAAACAGATAATGAAAAGCTTCAAGTTTATAATAAATGGGAATGAATATCATGTGGACATGAAAGGTCTGGATGAAAATATCGCACATCTTGAAGTAAACGGAACTGTTTATGAGGTGGAACTGGACCGGAAAGTGAAGTCCTCAAAAACACCCAGACTAGTAAGACCTGTAAGTGTTGGACCCCCAAAACCTGAGATTGACAAGCAGGATGCCGGAACCTCAATTCCGGTTACCGCTCCCTTACCTGGTAATATTTTGGAGATTTTGGTTAATCCGGGTGATATCATTAAGAAAGGGCAAAAGTTACTAATCATGGAAGCCATGAAAATGGAAAACCAGGTCCTGGCAGAAAAGGACGGAGTTATAGAGAAAATTCATGTTAATAAAGGCCAGAGCGTCCTGCAGGGCGATGTTTTATTCGATATTATCTGATTAAACATGAAAAAAATTCTGACCCTGATAATTATATTCCTGATGATCGCCTTTATCAGGAACTGCTTTTTTCCCACAGGATACTTTGGTTCTTTAAAAGCGGGTTCTGAAGAGGTAGCGCTTCAAAGTTTGCCCGTGGATCAGCCAGACAACGATTCACCCTTTGATCTCGTAACCAAAGGTCTTCAGCAATTCTATAATTATTCTGGTTTCAGGAACGCTACAGCCGGACACATCGTAATGATCCTTGTTGGCCTTTTGTTTATTTTCCTTGCAATCCGCTATGATTATGAGCCACTACTCCTTATTCCAATTGGTGCAGGTATTATCATTGGAAACATTCCTTTTCTTCAGGGAGATGATATTGACCTGCAATTGGGTATATACCAGGACGGAAGTGTTTTGAATTATCTGTATTTTGGAGTGGTAAAGGGAATTTACCCCCCACTGATTTTTCTGGGCATAGGTGCCATGACCGATTTTTCGTCATTGATCTCAAAACCCAGATTAATGATTTTAGGAGCAGCTGCCCAGGTTGGTATCTTCCTGACTTTTCTGGGTGCCCTCATGCTGGGGTTTCATCCACGTGAAGCCGGAGCAATTGGAATTATCGGAGGAGCAGACGGTCCGACTGCAATTTTTCTCTCATCAAAGCTTGCCAATGGTCTGGATATCATTGGGCAAACAGCTGCCGGTGAAGCAATCTATGTCCGAAATCTGATCGGACCCATCGCGATCGCAGCCTATTCCTACATGGCGCTGGTTCCGGTGATCCAACCCCCCATTATGCGTCTGCTTACTACAAAAAAAGAGAGAAGAATGAAAATGAAACCTCCCCGCGCAGTTAGTAAGCAGGAAAAAATTCTGTTCCCAATAATTGGCCTGATCCTTACTTCCTTTATTTCACCCAGCTCCCTGCCATTGCTTGGAATGCTTTTCTTCGGGAACCTGTTGAAAGAATCGACCGTTACCCGAAGATTGGCGGATACTGCCAGAAACTCCCTGATTGATATTGTAACCATAGTCCTTGGCTTAACCGTAGGAGCATCAACGCAGGCTGACGTCTTCCTAACCACAGATTCTCTGATTATTTTTGGACTTGGAGCACTTTCCTTTATGGTTGCGACTGCAGGAGGGTTGATTTTCGCCAAAGTCATGAACCTCTTTTCTTCCAAAGAAAACAAGATAAATCCACTCATCGGAGCGGCAGGGGTCTCTGCGGTGCCCGACAGCGCCAGGGTTGTGCAGAATATGGGACTGAAAGAAGATCCTTCGAACCACCTGCTTATGCACGCCATGGCACCTAATGTGGCCGGAGTTATCGGTTCTGCAGTAGCTGCAGGTATACTTCTAAGTTTCCTCTTATAGCATTAGGACTGTAATTTATCCCGAATAAATGATTGATTTTCTATGCTCTGGTTATATGACCCCTGTTGATGAATAAAAGGTAAAATATTTAAAGGGACTTTCGTATTTTCAATTCAAAGGGAATTCGGAGTTTTCCTTTTTCCCTGTCCCTGATCATCTTAGCGGCCATTTTTCCCATGAGTTCGTGATTGGTCGAAATGGTCGTGATCCCATCCTCGAGGATTTCTTTAACCGGGTTATCGTTGTAAGACAATACTCCGCATTGTTTTCCAGGTGTAAGACCCGCCTCTTTCATTTTCTTCAGACAGATCACGAGATCCTCATCGCTAATCAGGATATACGCTTCACCTTCACCGATAACTTCTTTTGAAATATCATCAATTACCCTTTGTTGAAAGGAATATTCCCTGCAAAACCGTAAAAATCCATCCCTGATTTCCCTCGAAAAATAGCGGGATTCCGGAAATACGAGATTCAAGCTTTGATACTTGCTTAACAATTCCTTCCCCTCCTTAAGTGCCTGAATAATATCTTCTTCAAAATCCTGATAAACAACAGGGTATTCATTGAACAACTTGTTAATTTTCTTATCGATGATAAATACCTTTTCAGGAGGGATTTTCCGAAGGATATCCTCTAAACCCAGGCTTCCAGGGTGAAAATGAGGAATGATTACAAAGTAATCATAGTTCTCAAGGTTGTTTTCTATAATTCTTTCGAACACTTTAATGTTGTAATTATAGACGTGCAAATCAATAATAGCCTCATTTTCAATCTCCTGCACAAAGCCATCGTAGGTAGCCTTCTTGTAATTACTCAACTTATTGAAAATCAAACTAATCCTGAGAAAATTTGGATAGTGTTTACCCACCACATAATAACCTTTGCCCTTGACCGATTTGAGTATCCCTTTTTTACAAAGTTTCCTGTAGGCTTTCTCAACTGTATCACGGGATAGCAGATATTCCTCACTTACCTTATTAATGGAAGGTACCTGATCTCCCCTTGAATAAATGCCTGATTGAATATCTGAAATAATCAGATTTATCAGCTGCTTATACTTGGGTATGGCATTTTCTTCCAACATTGAAAATTCAGCATATGTTCTTCAGCAAAAATATAAAAAGCGCATAACATTGCAGGATGGTACAGGATAGAACTGTCAATCAGGTTAACTATTTTTGTTATCTGTAAACTAAATATGTCCGATATGAAAGCAATGGTTCTGAAAGGTATTCGCGAAATGGAAATGATGGAAGTCCCCAATCCCATGATCCTTAATGATAATGATGTCTTAATCAGAATGAAGGTCGTTGCGGTATGTGGTTCCGATGTACATTATTATGTATCGGGTAAAATTGGCAGCCAGGTTGTACAGTATCCTTTCCCGGTGGGTCATGAATGTGCTGGAGTTGTTGAAAAAACGGGAAAAGGGGTCACAAGGGTCAGTCCCGGCGACAGAATTGCCATTGAACCTGCCATGTCTTGCGGGGAATGTGATCAATGCCTTGCCGGCCGCCCTCATACCTGCAGAAAAATCCGGTTTCTTGGCTGTCCGGGACAGGCCGATGGTTCCCTGAGTGAATACATTGTTATGCCAGAAACCAGCTGCATTCCTATTCCGGATCATATGAGCTTTGATCAGGCTGCCATATCCGAACCCCTTGCGATCGGCGTTTATGCAGTGCGACAGTCTATCCCCATGGCCGGTGCAAAAGTTGGTATCCTGGGTTTTGGCCCCATTGGCATGAGTGTAATGATCCCAGCCTTAGCGGAAGGTGCAGAAAATGTGTATGTTACGGATAAAATTGAAGGGCGTATGCAAATAGCCGGGGAAAATGGTGCCCGATATGCAGGAAATCCGGATTCGGAGGACGTAGTTAAAGAAATCCTCAAGCTTGAACCTGCTGGACTGGATGTAATATTTGAATGCTGTGGAAAACAGGAAGCCCTGGAGAACGCCTTCGACCTGATCAAACCCGGGGGTAAAATTATGATCATCGGTATCCCTGAATTCGATCGCTGGAGCATGCCAGTCGACAAGGGAAGACATAAGGAAGTTACTGTTACCAATGTGCGGAGGCAAAACGGGGCTGTGGATGAGACGATTGAAGGGCTGGCCAGCGGAAAATTCAATGTAGACAACATGCCGACACATCGGTTTAAATTCCAGGATGCTAAAAAAGCTTTTGACCTTGTTGACAAGTATGAGGACGGAGTAATGAAAGCAATGATCGATTTTGATTAAGCCCAAATTTTAACCCTGCTCTTATGTCACTCCTCGAAAAATACAAAAAAGAAGCCATTCTGTTCACGGATGTTTGTCACAGAATCGCCGCAAGGCATTATGTAACCGGTTATGGAGGGAACCTTGCCTGGAAACTGGAGGAGGATGTTATCCTCATAACTCCAACCATGATGAACAAAGGTAAAATCCAGTTGGACGACCTGGTTTTCATTAACCTCTCGGGCGAAAAAATTGAAGGAAATCGCAACCCAACCGGTGAAAAACTAATGTATCTTAAGTTTTTCAATGAAAGGCCCGACATTATATCGGTTTTACATTGCCATGCCCCCAATGTGGGCGCTTTTGCCATCGCTAATGGAGAAAACTGGTTAATGAAACCATTCTATCCCGAAACCATTACCGAAGTTGGCCCGGTTCCTCTTGTTCCTTATGCCGAACCCTTAACCGAGGAGCTTGCAAAGAATTTCTCTGAGTACCTTCCGAAATATAATAGCTTCCTTATGGAAAACCATGGTCTTGTAACCATGAGCAGAGACAATATTGAATGGACTTTTTTCAATGTCGAACTACTTGAAGAAACGGCGTATTCCATTCTGATGGCCCTGGCTGCAGGGTATAAACTAAAACCTGTCGACAGGGAAGGGGTAAGAAAACTTGGAAATGTAATGAAAACCAGAGGTTTATCATTATTTGGTACACCTGGGATCCATAAAAGCCTTGAAGATATATTTTATCCCGGATAAGAATCAATCAGGACCTGCAAGCTTTCATACTCAATCACCAGTTTTTTAAATGAAAACCTCCATTTTAGTTTAGATAATCAAACATATCCAGCCAAAAATGGTGCCCCAGTCCAATGCTAAATGCCAGAACTCCATAAACTCCGTGCAAAATGGAGGTAAATAAAACGCTACCGGTTTTATGATAGGTATAGGACAAATACAATCCCAGGATAAAGGTTAGTATCATGGAAACAGCACTGTAATAAGTAATATGGGCAAAGCTGAAGGTAACAGAGCTTGCCAGAATCAAACCATAGGGATTCTGAAAAAGGCCCGCATACCTTCGGAATAGAAAGGTCCGGTAAATGATTTCCTGGAGATAGGCTGAAAATACAGGATAAAAGAGACTTAATATGATCCAGACTTGTGGATTGCCTTTGGGGAGATTAAAAAGATTTGTTCGATCAAAAAAATAAACATAAGCGAACAAAGACAAGAATGTGACCAAAAATATCCATAGATTCCTGCTAATTGCGATCTTTTCCAGTTTTAAACGGATGAGCTCACGAAAATGGAATCCCGCACTCCTTTTAAGGTAAATAAAAAGGAGGAGTACAATGGGCAACAGGATTATGGTAGGATGTATGAAGTCTTCATCAAGGTAGATAAAAAGGGGAATTCCAAAGAACAGGAGGATGAATTCCAGCCCCATATAGAATTTGTGATTTACTAACTTTGCAATGGCAGTATCTTTCATAATTTCTTTCTATTCTCCATTAAGCGCTACCCTGTTTCCTTCACTGTCGATAAAAACCGACATAAATCCCATGTTTTCATTGATAAGGGTTTTGGGCACCAGGATTTGTCCGCCCGCTTTTACAATGTTATCCAATATTCTTTCCATATTACTACCGGCATTCAGATATAGCAGAGGTCCCTGCTGTCCGGATTTGTAAAATTCCGGATGGTAATTTAGACTGCCGGGGTTTTCTCCGCCTTCACCGGGCGGGAAAACAGCCATTTTTAAACCATTGGCAAGTTCCATTTCGGACATTTCTACGGAAAAAACAGCTTCATAAAAACTTCGTGCACGGGAAAGGTCAGAAACGGGTATTTCAAATTATTTAACACTAATCGAATTCATAAGATATCGGGTTTTGGATACTATCTAATAAACCAAAAACCTCACCTGTAGTTCAAAGAAAGGGTGGGTATTCAAGGAAACCTATGAAAGATTATTGTTTATTTTCAAAACTGATTGCCTTTCGGAGTTCAGACTTAGCTTCAAAACATCAGGTCTGGAATAATGTCCTGAAGGATCAAAATTCTGCCTCTCCCGGTAAACCCTTTCCAGGTCAATTTTGCAACAAATCAGCTTTTCCTCTTTCGTAACGGGTTCAACTAACCATGTTCCATCGGGTGATGCCACACATGAACCTCCATCGGTAAGCCACTCAGGAGCAGCACGTTTTATTTCATCCAGAAAAGGGGTGTCCGGGGGGAAATGGTCCTTGTGCATCAGAGCGGATACAGAAATAACCCAGGACCTGGATTCCAATGCTATAAAACGGGTAATCTCCGAAGTGTTCCTTAAGGAGCCGGGCCATACGGCAATATGTACATTCTCTCCCTGTGCATACAAAGAAGCGCGAGTTAGCGGCATCCAATTTTCCCAGCAATTTAATCCACCCAAATTGAAAGAGTTGAGCTTATGGACTTTCAGACCCTGTCCATCACCCTGCGACCAGGTTAGTCTCTCATCGTAAGTCGGCTGAAGCTTACGGTGTACCGAATCTATTTCACCCTGCTTATTTATATAGACCAGAGAGCAGTAAAGGCTGTGTCCGCCGCGGTCGGCAGCCCTTTCAACCGTTCCCAGATAGACTGCAATGGATTTTTCTGCTGCAAGGGTACAAACGGGTTCCAGATCTCCATCTGCAATGGATACAGCATTCCTCAAATACCTGGCATAAAATTCCTTCTGCTTCTCGGAGTTAAAAATGGCACCTCCGGTTAATTCGGGCCAAAAGGGGTACCCGGGTAAAACTGCCTCTCCAAAAACTACCAGATCACAGTTGCTTTCGGCCGCCTCAGTAATGTAGTTCAGAATTTTCTGGCGGGTTTTTTCCTTATCGAGCCAGACCGGAATAATCTGTGCCAACCCCACATTGAGAATTTCATCGGTAAACATGGAAACATGAGTTTATTTGTTAAGCATTGGCCCTCAATTGTTCGGGGCATATGAATCTTAATTTCTGTAAATATCGGAAATTCAAACCAGTTCCATAAGCTTTAGATCCATTTATTCTGAATTCAGAAATGTCATTTATTTCACTAAACTTTTAGCATGGGCTTCTGCTTAAACAATAATTAAGCGGTGGGGAGATCTATGCTAAAAGATAATACAAAGTCAAATCAGTACGAATATCATATAAATGGGAGTTTTGCCAGGATTGAGTACATTAAAATTCCCGGAAAGATTTTCCTTACTCATACCGAGGTGCCGAAAGAATTGGAAGGTCAGGGGTTGGGTACCAAAATGCTTATTGCGGTTCTAAAGGATATAAAAAACAGCGAGCAAAGTCTTGTGGCATTGTGCCCCTTTGTCATTGCGTTTTTACGAAAGAATCCCGAATGGATGAAACTGGAAAACAGAAATAAATTCAAGAATGGAAAAGGAGATTAAAAAAGAATACAGTAACGGTGAAATAACGGTCGTTTGGAAGCCTAAACTTTGCATACATTCCGAAATATGCGTAAAAACGCTGCCTGAGGTATACAAACCTGGAGAAAAACCCTGGATTCGGGTTGAAAATGCCGCTACAGATGATTTAAGATCCCAGGTCGAAAAATGTCCGTCGGGAGCCTTAAGCTACTATATGAACACGCCTGATCCAGGTAAATCCAGGCAGTACGATAAGGATGCGGGAATAATAATCGATATGACACCCGATGGACCTTTGCTGGTGAAAGGTCCCATCACTTTGAACCTTCCGGAGGGGAAATCTATTGAAAGTAAAGATGTTACAGCCTTGTGCAGGTGTGGAGCCTCCGGAAATAAACCTTTTTGTGACGGCTCTCATCTTAGCATCCAATTTAAGGGTTAACCCGCTATTCTTAAACATACATCTTCGTTGCAGCCCTCAGGTATTCTTGATTATTTTTGTTTAAACCTCAAATACCATTTATGCCTGAAACGATTACCGCCGGCAATCATGGGGACAGGATCCGTTCCGATTGCCGTATTTCATTTACCCTGAAAAATTCCGGAGGGTTGGAAATCAAGTCCGATTCAAAGGTTGATACCCAGTATGGGAGATCGAATGAACGACTTATCAGGGAAATATGCTCATTTTATCAAATCCGGCATGCAGCAATCCATTTTGAAGATTCAGGTGCATTGGACTGGGTAATCTCTGCAAGACTGGAATCGGCCATACGAATGTCAACCGGAACCCAGGTAGCCTTTATAAACAAACCGGCTTTGCATGGCGAAGCGAAAAGTGAAAAGGACAGACTGCGTTTTACAAGGTTGTATCTGCCAGGAAACAATCCTTCCATGATGATTAATGCTGGCATTCACGGACCGGATGGGATTATCCTGGATCTGGAAGACAGCGTTGACAGGAGAAAAAAGGACGAAGCGCGCATTTTGGTCAGAAATGCCCTTCATAATCTTGATTTTTATGGTGCAGAGAGAATGGTGAGAATAAATCCTCTTCCGGAAGGGTTAAACGACCTTGATGAGATTATCCCCGAATTGCCTGAGATGATACTCTTACCGAAATGTGAGAAGGAGGAACAGATTCACGAAACAGAAGAAAGGATTCGCAGTATTCTCAATCTGATCAGGAAAGAAAAAGACATATGGCTAATGCCCATCATTGAATCGGCAAAGGGTGTGGAGAACTCATACAAGATTGCTACTTCCTCCTTGAAAATTGCAGCTATGGCTTTGGGTCTTGAGGATTACACAGCCGATATTGGAGCACAAAGAACCCTGGAGGCCGAAGAATCCTTTTATGCCCGGAGTAGAGTTTTAAATGCCTGTAAAGCCGCCGGAATTCAGGCAATTGATTCAGTATTTTCCGATGTGGATGATGAAGATGGTCTGCGAAAGACAGTACTAAGATCAAAACAAATGGGCTTTGAGGGATTGGGATGTATTCACCCGAGGCAAATTGCCATTGCAAGGGATACATTTCTTCCATTAAAGGAAGAGATAGAGAAAGCCAGGAAAATTGCAATTGCATTTCGGAAGGCTGAATCAGAAGGCTTGGGAGTGGTTTCTCTCGGTACAAAAATGATTGACCCTCCTGTGGTAAAAAGAGCCCTTCGGACCATTGATCTGGCTGTAAAATTCCAACTTATTGACTCAAACTGGGAGGATGAATCCAATGAAGAATAATTATTCCGTAAATGCTGCAGGAAAGACAGTTCCGGGAGAACTAAACGGAGTATCCCAGGTACCCTATTTGGGAGTAGGATCGTACCGTCCTCTCAAACAAAAATATGCCCCTCCTGTTGCAAGCTGTGCGGATTTTTCATCCGACGGAAATAAACTAACCTCGAGCTTAAGAGAAGCTCTGGAATTATCGGGTTTAAAAAGTGGGATGACCATCTCTACACATCATCATCTTAGGGATGGTGATCTGCTGGCCAATAAGGTTTTTGACATTGCCCATGAAATGGGAGTAAAAAACCTCCGTTGGTTTCCCTCTGCGGCTTTTCCCTGCCATGAGCATCTTATTCCTTACCTGAAGGATGGTACAATTCACCACATTGAAGGCAGTATGAATGGTCCGTTGGGAAAATTTGTTAGTGAAGGAAAAATGAAGGGTCAGGCAATTCTGAGATCTCATGGAGGCAGGTACCAGGCAATCCAGGACGGGGAAGTTGAAATAGATATCGCAGTAATCGGAGCCCCTACGGCCGATGCCTTCGGAAATGCAAACGGATTATTTGGAGAATCTGCATGTGGCCTGTTGGGTTTTGCACTGGCCGATTCTCAATACGCAAAAAAAGTTATTGTAGCAAGCGACAATATTGTACCCTTTCCCTGTATACCCTGGCAAATACAGGGGAATTACGTTGATCATGTGGTAAAGCTCGATAAACTGGGCAACCCGTCAAAAATCTTGTCCGGCACAACGCGGATAACCCGCTCACCCGACCGACTTTATCTTGCTGACTTAACGGCACGATTTTGTGAAGCAGCCGGTATCATTAAAGAGGGTTTCTCCTTCCAATCCGGTGCGGGTGGAACCTCCCTTGCAGTTTCCGAATATTTCAGGAAAATAATGAAAGTCAGAGGGATCAAAGCACGGTTTGCGAGAGGAGGAAGTAATCGTTTCCTTGTACAAATGCTCGAAGAGGGCTTAGTTGAATATTTACTTGATGGACAGACTTTTGATCAGGAAGGGGTCCGGTCATTGGCGGAAAATCCAAGACATGTCTGGACCAGTCCTTTTACCAGCTACAATTACCATGGGAAAGGCAATTTTGCAGGAATGGTGGATGTGGTAATCCTCGGAGCAACTGAGGTTGATCTGGATTTTAATGCTAATGTTGTCACTCATTCTGATGGGTATTTATTGCATGGGATAGGGGGATGGCAGAACTGTCTATTTTCAAAAACCGTAATTCTTCCCATTCCATTATTCAGGGACCGAACCCCTGTAATTAGGGAAAAAGTTACCACTTTGTGCGGACCTGGTGAGCTTATCGACGTTATCATAACCGAAAGGGGAATTGCCATTAATCCACTGAGAAAAGATCTAATAGATTCAGTTAAAAATTCCGGCCTTCCGGTCAGGGATATTTCAGATCTTATGGATGAGGCATTCAGGATTTGTGGAAAGCCGGAGGAACCGGATTTAACGGATAAGATTGTTGCAGGAATCAAATGGGTGGATGGGACTCTGCTTGACGTTGTCTATGGAGTAAAGACTCAATAATTATAGCAGAGGTGTGAGAATTCCGCTGGAATCGTTATTTTAGACGATTAAACTGAAGTTTCACTCATGACAAAATATCAATGTACCATTTGTGGATTTGTATACGATCCTGAAGAAGGAGATCCCGACGGAGGTATCCCTCCGGGAACGGCTTTTGAAGATATTCCGGATGATTGGCAATGCCCGGTCTGTGGAGTAACCAAAGCTGAGTTCGTTCCGGTTGATTAATTTTTTACTGGAATTCTGAGAAGCATCTCCAAAAGAAAATCCCAAAACTTGCGGGTTGAATCTATTTCGAGTCTTTCATCAGGGCTGTGCGCGCCTTTGATCGTAGGTCCAAAGGAGATCATGTCCAATTCAGGATACTTTTCCAGGAAAAGTCCGCACTCAAGTCCGGCATGAATGGCTCGGATAACGGGTTTCTTTCCAAAGAGATCTGGATAGGTCTTTTCAGAGATCTTTACGATCTCAGAATCCGGGTTTGGGGACCATCCGGGATAGCCATCGCTGTGCCAGACTTTTGCTTTAGCAAGGGTAAAAACGGAAGCCACCCTGGCTGCAATGTCCTCTCGTGAGGAATTCACGGAACTACGCTGACTTGTGGTTATCAGGATCCTTCTGTTTTCCTTGAATTTAACAGAGGCCAGATTACTAGAAGTTTCCACCATGCCTTTCATTTCCTGACTCCATCGGTAAACCCCATGCGGACAGGCATATATGGAATTTAAAAGTCTTTCCTGAGTTTTCCTGTTAATAATGGTCTCCGGACTATCCACATCTTTTAACAAAAGTTCCAGTAAGGGTTCAGTATACCGCAATTCCTGCTTAACCATTTTCTCAAATGCATAAAAATAGTCCTTGAATGCTTCCGAAACATCTGCATCAATCCCAATAACTGCACTGGCTTCTCTTGGAATTGCATTACGAAGGTTTCCACCGTCGAAAACGGAGAGCCTTATGCCAAATTTTCGGCTTGCATTCCATAAAAAGCGACCTAAAAGCTTATTGGAATTTCCTCCGGGACTTTTGTGTATTTCATCACCTGAGTGGCCTCCATGCAGACCACTGACAGTTATTTCGAAGGCCAGATAATTTAAAGGAAAGTAGCGATGCCGGTAAGTAAACTCAGCAAGTGTATCAATCCCTCCGGCACATCCGATAAAGATTTCTCCTTCATCCTCCGAATCCAGATTTAAAAGGATTTTACCTTCAAAAAAAGCTTCTTCAAGTGCATGAGCACCGGTTAACCCTGTTTCTTCATCCACTGTAAAAAGACATTCGATTTTTCCATGAGGAATAGTATCCGATGCCAAAATTGCCATTTGGGCTGCAATTCCTATTCCATCGTCTGCTCCCAGAGTGGTGTTTCTTGCCCGAATCCAATTTTCATCGATATATGCCTGAATGGGGTCGGTATCAAAGTTGTGGTCAACGTCCGAGTTTTTTTCACCTACCATGTCCAAGTGGCTTTGGAGAACCACAACCTTTCGATTCTCCATCCCCGAGGTTGCTTCCTTGGTAATCAGCAGATTTCCGGCCTGATCGGTTTTATGAGACAGACCCCGCTTTTCTGCAAATTCGACCAGGTAATTCCGAATACGTTCTTCTTTTTTGGATGGTCTTGGAATCTGGAGGATCTCATTAAAATAATACCAGAGGATTCCCGGTTCCAGTTTTGTCAGTTCAGACATTCTGTTTTTCTTTTGATTGTGTGAACAAATATGGAAAAAATATACGATTATCCCTTTCGAAACTATCATTAAATGGCGGTATTCATACCCCAATCCCTGGTTCTTCTCCAGTCTGGATTAGAAATCTGGGATATAACCCGCAATAGTTCTAGCAAGGTAAAAACCATTATAGAACATAAACTTAAGAATACTCCCGGATTTTTATTTATATTATTTTAGGCCATACCTAATAAACTTTAACTAAAACGCTCTTAGCTATGCCTAAACACAAGATTGTCACCATGCCGGGTGATGGTATCGGGGTTAATGTTCTGGAACAGACAATACGTTTACTGAAAGCAGTCGAATTTGATGCTGATTATATTCATGCAGATATCGGATGGGAACATTGGATCCGTGAAGGTAATCCATTACCCGATCGAACCTTAAAACTACTGGAGGAACATAAAACGGGTCTCTTCGGTGCCATTACATCCAAACCAAAAAGTGCAGCAGAAGAAGAACTAAGCCCCCATCTGGCAGATAAGGGACTGGTATATTCCAGTCCGATCGTGGGACTGAGACAACACTTCAACCTGGATATATGTATTAGACCTTGCAAAACATTCAAAGGAAACCCACTGAATTTCATAAGAAAAGGGGCGAACGACAGTATTGAGGAACCCATGGTTGATGTAGTTATTTTCAGACAAAACACTGAAGGTTTGTATGGAGGAGTTGAATGGTCCAACCCACCCGAGGATGTGCACAAGGCCCTTATGACTCATCCTAAGTTCATAAAGAATTTTGGAAATGTGCCAAGAAATGAATTATCGGTGTCAACCCGGATTTTCACCCGACAGGCAACCGAAAGAATTCTTATGGCTGCGTTTAATCACGCACGTGAATTCGGATATAATTCTGTAACTGTTTGTGAAAAACCCAATGTGATTAGAGAAACCTCAGGGATGATGTATGAGATGGCCAGGCAAATTCAAAAAGATATTTTTCCTGATATAGAACTTTGGAATACCAATATTGATGCCCAAATGATGTGGCTAACCAAAAATCCGGAAGATTATGGCGTTATTGTAGCTGGAAATATGTTCGGAGACATTGTATCGGATGGTTTTGCCGGCCTCACAGGCGGTCTGGGTTTTGCCTGCAGTGCAAATCTTGGCAGGGAGGTTGCAGTTTTTGAACCAACCCACGGATCGGCTCCCAAATATGCTGGTTACGAAATATCCATAGTTAACCCGATTGCCATGATCCTTTCCGCCTGCATGATGCTGGATCACCTGAATGAAAAAGAATTGTCGGCAAGAATCAAATCAGCGGTTAGCCGCGTAGTTCTTGAAGGAAAAGTGAAGACTTATGATATGTTAAAACTGCCTGGCACCCCGGATGTCATAAAGAAAGGTGCTGCCTCCACAGAAAAAATGGCATCTGAAATTATCGACAAACTATAAATACTTTTGATATGAGTTCAAGGAAAATGCTTCGGCTTTGGCCGGAATTGAACTGGATTGAAAATGAAGACCTGAGGTCCAGAGTATCCTCAACCTGGGAGACAGCATTATCAAGATCAGAGCTTACGGAAGAAGATCTTTATTCCATTCCCTTTACCTTGCTGGTTCCCGGACTAAAGGTAAGTTTTATGGATCATAAGCGATCTGTGGTCCATATTGCAAGAGAGGCAGGAAAAACCATCACAGAATTTTATGGAAATGAACTGCCCGTGGATATGGATGTCCTTATTTCCGGCGCCATTCTGGCCGATGTTGGAAAACTGCTGGAATATGAAAAGAAAGATGGAGAGATCATCCAGGGAAATTACGGGAAATACCTTCGACATCCTTTTTCCGGAGTTTCATTGGCTGAAGAACACGGAATTCCCCCGGAGATATGTCATATCATTGCAGCTCACGCAGGTGAGGGTGACCTTATTAAACGTTCAACCGAAGCATACATTGTTCATCATGCAGACTTCATGACCTTTCTTCCTTTTAAAGAAAGGCTGAAAATCAACACTTTATAAAGATCATTAGACCTAATAAAATCCTACCATCATTACTCACCAGATTCCCGTTAGGATAGTAAACTCAGGTCTGAGCTAAAGAAAACGGAAAATTAGGTTATCCACGTAAAATCTATTAATTTGGATGCCTTAAACAGGGATGCCCTGCCTATGTTCAGCTTTGATCTCATCCTGGTTTTTATTGTTATTGTCTTTATCCTGATTTCCCTTTATTGGGGCTTATTGGGACCTTCCTTTACCTTTGTTATTGGGGTAAGTGTTTTAGGCATTTTTGGTATTCTTACCCCCTCTGAGATTCTCAGTGGATTTGCCAATGAGCAGATTGCAGTAGTCATCATGTTGCTTCTGATCGGGGATATAATCAGGCAAACCGCAGTAATTGAGGTTATTTTCGACCGGATATTCCGCAATGCAAGGTCCTACTCAGGTTTCCTTAACAGGATGGTTGGGATAATCAGTTTCTTCAGTGCATTTTTGAATAATACCCCTCTCGTGGCCGTAATGATGCCCTACGTAAACAGTTGGTGTAAAAGAAACAAGATATCCCCCTCTAAATTCCTTATGCCCTTATCCTTTGCAGCAATCCTGGGGGGGTGTGCAACGCTGATCGGTACCTCTACGAACCTTATCGTTAATGGACTGGTTGAAGACCAGACCATAATACCAGGGTTAGAGCCCTTAAAAATCTTTGATTTTACCGCAGTGGGTTTTCCCATGATGGTAATTGGATTCTTTTACCTTTGGATATTTGGTGAAAAAATGCTGCCTGAAAGGGGAGGGGAAGAATCCGGAAGTGAAGGAAGTGTGCGAGAGTACATTGTGGAAGCCAAAGTAAGAAGTGGATCTCATTTGTCAGGGAAGTCACTGAAAGAAGCCGGTTTTACCGGTGAAAAATCTTTTACACTGGTTGAGATTATCAGAGATGAAATTAAGATCCTTTCCTTTTCTGAGAATTTTATCCTTACCACCGATGATATTTTGGTTTTTACCGGCGATACATCGACCATTGCAGAAATGATTGAGAAAAAATCCGGTTTGCAATTGCCGGAGGTGGGAATGATGTCCAGAAGAAAAAAGACCGAAGTAATTGAAATTGTCATCAGTCAAAACTCATCTTTGATAGGAAAAACGGTAAAAACGGTAAATTTCAGAAGCAAGTACGATGCTGCTGTAATCGGGGTTCACCGAAACGGGGTATTGCTTCAGGAAAAACTATCCCATATTATGCTCAGGGCAGGGGATGTACTTTTATTGTTCACAGGTGAAAACTTCCTGGCAAGAACAGAAAATACAATGGATTTTTATTTTATTTCTAAAGTGCGGGATTTCACCAAACTGGAATGGTATAAAACTACAGTTCTGCTCGGAGGATTAATGTTATCCATATTGTTATCCGCATTCGGATTGATTCGTTTGTTCCTCGGACTTATCGTGGTAATTATTGCATCCCTGGCACTGAAAATCACGAATCCAAAGGATCTTTCAAAAAGTATTGACTATAATCTTGCCATTATAATCGTGCTTTCTCTTGCGCTGGGAAGCGCAATGATCAAATCCGGGGCTGCAGGTCTTCTTGCCGATTCCATTATCGCGGTATTTCTTCCTTTGGGCAAAATTGGAATCCTCTTCGGTATATATTTCATAACCAGCGTTCTGGCTGCTTATATCACCAGTAAGGCATCGGCAGCGATCATCTTTCCCATTTCTTTGACAATGGCATCGAACCTGGCTCTGAATCCAATACCCTTTGTGCTGGTGGTCGCATTTGCTTCGGCCGCGAATTTCATGACTCCCATTGGCTTTCAGACCAACCTCATGGTTTTCGGCCCTGGAAATTATACCTTCAGGGATTTTATGAAGGTGGGGGGACCGCTTACATTTATCTACATGGTGGTTACGGTTCTAATTCTGACTTTGCTTTACTTCTAATTCATTATCCTTTAAAATTCCAATGATCTTTTCTCCCGATGAATTGCCGTATGCCCGGAGCATCCCATCCGTGTTAAACTCCATTGCATAATTGCCTTTAGTATCAAGGGAGATTACTCCACCTCTGCCACCGGCATTTTTCAATTTCCTGTGTACAACCTCTCTGGAAGCTTCCCTAATATCCATTTTTTTATATTCCATCAGGGCAGAAATATCATGGGCGACGGTATACCTGATAAAAAATTCACCATGTCCTGTGGCAGAAACCCCACATGTCTGATTATTAGCATATGTACCGGCCCCAATAATCGGAGTATCCCCAATCCTACCATATTTTTTATTGGTCATACCTCCGGTGGATGTCCCCGCAGCCAGGTTTCCATTTTGATCGAGGGCTACACAGCCTACCGTGCCATACTTAAAATCCACTATGGTATCCGGATCCATTCCTTCATTACGTATGGCCTCTTTTAGGGAGTCAAACCTCTTCTGTGTATAAAAATATTGCATAGACACCGTATCAAATCCTTCGCTTACAGCAAAATCAAACGCCCCTTTTCCAGATAGCATCACATGTTCTGATTTATCCATAACCTTTCTGGCAACGTAAATTGGATTCCGGATGTTTTTTAATCCTGCAACTGCACCCGCCTGTAAATTTTCACCGCGCATAATGGCAGCATCCAGTTCAATTCCACCGGTATGAGTAAAAACAGCACCTCTTCCGGCATTAAATAAAGGAGAATCTTCCAGCCTGGCAATCACTTTTTCAATCACCTCAACAGCAGGATAACCATCGGAAAGCATTTTTAGTCCCAGGTTCAGCGTTTTTTCAAGTTCTGCCGTATATTCAACCCGGGTCTCCGGGGTAAGGCTCAATTTTCCGGCACCACCGTGAATAATCAAAGCATATTTCTGGACCATTCCTTTATCAGGACTAATGCAGCTTCCCAAAAGAAGGACTAAGATAAAAAGCATCAGTTTTCTAATCATGAGCCGGATATTTTGTTTTGTGAAAGGTAAAAAAAACCGGCATTTCTGCCGGCCCATTTAAACTTTTGAAAATCTAATCAACTTTCACATCCACACTTCCGTCTTTTACGGAAATAAGAACCGATGAAGTTGGATTAGCCCCATGCTTTCCACTAATATACCGCTCGGTATTTTCAACTTTTTGGTTCAGATTCTCAACTCCTGAAACGGAAATATCACCTCGGGAGGCTTGCCCGTTAATGGTGAAACTTGCACCATCATCAATGGTAAGTTTATAACCTCCTCGTTGGTTATCGATTTTAATGGATTCAAAGTTGCTGCCTATTTCATCAATCTTAACAGAAGTGTATTTACTCGAAATATCCAGTTTTTTGCTTAATTCTCCAATGGAAAGGTTACCGTATTTTAACTCTCCCAAAAAATTAGTAAGCTCTGAAACCTTGTAAGTGTCGTACTTAGATTCAATAACAAGACTGGATCCTTCCTCTATATTTACGCTTGAGTATTTGGTAAGCATCATTATTGCCCTGGCTTCTTCAATAGTAAGCTTTGAATAAGCCAGTTCGGTTTTAATCCAGGATGCTTCTTCCAGGTTACCCGAGGAATAGGCAAGTTTTACCCGGTTGAGAGGTTTTTCATTTCCCCTGGTGAGTTCCTGAATTTTTAGGTTACCATAAGCAACCGCAATATCGGCGTGTCCGCTGATGCTCTCTATAAATGCAGAACCATACTTACTGCTTAGTTCAAAGTTAATGTATTCAGGTACACTAATTGTAAAATCGATACGAAAACGGGTGTCGTTCCTGTTGCTCATATTGTCGGCAAAGACAGATCTGGCAACAATCCGGTTTTCTTCAACAAAAATCTCCACATCCATATTATCCAGCAGTTCCTGGGCATAGGATTCTCGCTTGCTCTCAACCCACATCAATGCTTCTATGAAAACTTCATCATTTTCCCAACTTAGAACTTCTACATTCCCAAATTTACTATCCACATCGAGAATGGTGGATTTTGATGCTGAAAACGTTTCTTCGGCAGTCTTTTCCAACCGCTGTGCAGCTAGTTCAGGAATGAGCATTCCGGAAAAAAATACCATTACTAATCCGGTTAAAAATCGTGTTGACATTTTTTTATTTTTTATCATTAAATATTCAATTGATTGCCCTTTTTCACCTGTATAAGTACAAATTCCAGGAACTCGTTTCTTGAACGGTGAACTTCAATAAGAGCATTTAAAACCCTTTCATCATTAGGGTACTTTTCAAGATCCTTCATAACTCTTTTGTAGTTCTCATCATAGGAGCTAAGATCGTCCAGGATCTGTCTTTTCTCCTCTTTATCCTTTATTTCCAATGAGTTAAATTCATCAAGCATCTCCAGATTCTCGGAATTATAGTAATAAAGAGTCTCTTTCATGTCCTCCGACAGGCTGCTCATAACCCTTTTTGGCTGGTTCAGGTTAACAATGTAAATGGACAAACCCCCCAGCACGATTCCGGCGACAATTATAGCAGCAACCTGAATATAAAACAGAGTCAATTTTCGTTTGGCTGAATTCAGTTTTTTATTAAAACGGCTGAAATGACCATACTCCGGCTCCTTGTCGTCAAAGAACTCCCTGTTATTCCTTATAAGGTTTTCCAGATCATTCATTTTTTTTCTTTTTTAGGTTATTGATCAGAGCTTTTTTAGCTCTTGAATACTGCGATCTGGAGGTAGAAGGGGATAAGCCCGTTATTTCAGCAATTTCCTCATGGTCATATCCTTCAAGCAGATAAAGACTGAGAATGATCCTGCGTCCCTCCGGAAGTTCTTCAATTTTTTCTTTCACTTTTTTAATTTCTTCCTCGCCAAAGGAATCAAGACCATCGTCCACGGTATTCTCATTTTCTACCTCCAATTCATCAATTGTGTCAAAGAAACTTTCCTTGTACCTTTGGGAACGCAAATAATCCAGCGATTTATTCACCACGATCTTTTTTAACCAGGCTCCAAAGCTTACATTACCTTTGTAAGTTTCCAAATTCTGAAAGGCCTTTAAAAAGGATTCCTGCATTATATCTTCCGCTTCGAAACGATTAGTAACAATTCTGAAGCTTACGTTATACATAGCCTTAAAATAAAGCTTGTAAATCTCAAACTGGGCTTTTCTGTCTCCCTTTTTAGACTTTTCAATTAACTCTTTGTGAATCTGGCTGTATTTATTGTTTGCGCTCTTCACTATAAAGACGAATCAAAAATGAACATGCTGCATGTTTTGTAAAAATAAGGTTTTCCAATAGGGTAAAATTTAAAAAATGAAAAGAATTTCGTCAAATATCTGTGATTCAGGTTTCAATTAATTTTCAATATTATATTTTTGTATTGAATCTGTAACCAAAAACCTGTTATCATGAAAAAACTTGGATTTTTTATTGTACTGTTCTCCTTTGTAGCGGCACTTTCCCTTAGCTCATGTCAGCACAAAGGCACAGAAGAAAAAGAATCAACCGAAGAAATGGCTCCGGCCGAAGATGAAACCATGCCAGCCGAAGAAGAGGGAGCCGAGGAAGAAATGCCTGCTGAAGAAGAAGGGGAAAACATGTAATTCTAACCTTTATGAAAATAAAAGGCAGTCTGAAAGGCTGCCTTTTTTATTTAATAAAGCTTTGCAGGAAAATCATTCCCGTTTTGATTTCACCGGTACCATAATCCAGTTCGGATCCCATAAGACTGTGAGGAATGAGGGATATTCCGATATTTATTATGGAAGCCAAAATTACCAACCAATATCTTTGTTTTCCTTTACGGTTACCCAGCCAGGCAACAATCCAGAAGACAAATGCAACCAGGGCCTTATTGTCGGTCAAATCTTTTCCGAGGGGAAAACCGGTCCAAAATTCTCCAAAAGCGAATTTTTGTACAACAGGCCCCATAATCATACCTCCTAACAAAAACATAGTCAGGGTAAGAAAAGTGTAAATTCTGTAAGAGGGAAATCTGGAAAACGCATAAAGTCCGGTTACTGTTGAAAGAAGCATGGCCGTGAAAATAAGAAGAATATGCGGCATAAGAACATAGGCCGGAACCTCATCCTTGAAGCGGATAACCACGGTCTCATTTTCCCTGATTTGAAGTTCCTCGTTATTTTTGAATAATTTTACACCATATTCAAGTTTCCCTGCGGGTAGTTGTTTAGGTAACCAGGCAACCAGCTCTTCGTTCTCCCGGTTCAACCTTACAGTATCCCAGGCTTCACCTGTATTAAACCGCTTATAATATAGGAAACCGGAAATAGATGGATCTTCAATTTCCAGTCTGACTATGGCATCGATATAACCATTCTGACTTCGGGGAAGTGAATACCTATACTCCTTGTGCTGGGTATTTACGATAAAATCTTTGGGATGAGTAGGACCGGTCACCCGCTGGTAATAGGCAATACTGATTGTTACAATTACCCCCGGAATCCAATAAAACACTTTCAACCTTCGCATTTTCTTAATTAAAGTTTTATTAAAAGATCAATTTCTTCACCATTACGGTAAACCTTAACAATGATACTTTGTCCTGCTTTAAATTTCTTTAGCTGGTACATGTAATCATATACATTTTTAATACTTTCTCCTTCAATATCTATGATCACATCTCCTTTTTTCACTCCCCCATGATAGGCCGGCCTGCCTTCCGTTACTGCCAGCACCTTCAGACCCTCTTCACCACCCCCTACATCCGGCATAATCCCCAGGGTTACTCCTTGGGTATAAGATCTTGTTTCTCCAGCCCTTGGACCTGCCTCCGTAAAATCAAGCCTTTCAGGATAATTTGTCAGGATGCTTGCAACAGAGGCTATGTAACGGGTAGCCAGTTCCATACCTGCAAAATTCAGAGAATCAACATCATCATAAGGAGTATGATAGTCTGAATGTGCACCTGTACTGAAAAATAATACGGGGACATTCTTTGCATAAAACGATGCATGATCAGAAGGTCCGTATCCTGCTTCCGATTTTTCAAGTTTTAGTTTCCATTGCTGGTTTAAGGAATCCAACATACCGGAAAAGACAGGGGAGGTCCCTACTCCTCCAATCTGAAGAACAGAATCTTTGCGCATTCTTCCAACCATATCCATGTTCAACATCAGTTGCATATCCGTAATGTCAAGAAAACTATGATCACTCATGTATTTCGAACCCAGTAAACCCATTTCTTCCGCACCAAAAGTTGCAAATACCATGGTCCTTTGATTGGAAGAATCCGAAGCGAAGTACTGGGCAAGCTCAAGCACAGCAGCCACACCCGATGCATTATCATCGGCCCCGTTATGGACAGCCAGCGTATCCGGTCGCCTGCTGGAGGAATTAGGTCCTCCCATTCCCAGATGATCATGGTGAGCACCGATTAAAACCCATTCATTCCTAAGCTCTTCATCGAACCCTTTTAGGATACCAATTACATTCCCGGTTCTTGCAACCTGCCTGTTAATATATATTTCTGCAGTAAAATGTAAGGAAGTTTTATATTCTTTGTCCGGAACCCGCAAAACATCGTCCTGGGATAATAAAGCAGGGGATAAGCCCATGCCTTTAAGTAACTCAGCGGTCATCTTTTCATTGATTCGGATCACAGGAATGAGTCCGGATGTGAATCCCTGAGGCCGGGTCTCTGGCGATAGATCATTATTTCCGGTGAATATTACTCCCCCAGCTCCCTTCTCCTGAGCAAGCCTCACCTTATCCCTGATATCACTCCTGTTCGTGAACTCAGGGATTTCCTCCGGAACTCCCTCAACAATCAGCACCCATTCCCCGTTCAAAGAAATATTTTGATAATCATTTCTGGACTTGCTACCCTCGCTGACTTCAAAACCATATCCCCCAAATATAACAGGAGCAGTAAGATTTTGACTGGAAGACAGGATCAGCGGGATGTACTGATCACCGAAGGTTAATTCCTGCTGGTCGTAGAGAGCCCGGTTTTCCTCAGGGTAACTTAGGGTTGATGGAACCTCAAAGTATTGAATATATCCACCTTCTGGCGCCTCCAGTCCGTACTTTTCAAACTCCGATGCTAAAAAGTTTAAAAGCTCCGTATCCTCAAGGCTTCCCGGGTATCTTCCCTTTAAGGAATCGGATGCAAGATAATCCAGGTTTTTCTTCATTTCAACCGCAGAAATACTCGGTTGATAAGTTTTACATGCACTTGTCAGAAAAACAAGGAATCCCAGGAGGAGGACCAGTGAGACCCAATCAGGATTCAGTACTTTGTATTTCTTCGATAAAACCCTGCCAGTTATGGGGTGACTTCCCCGGCCAGATTCATGATTTAAAGGGTTGCTGCTGAAGGGGTCTTTTTTCATCTCACTAATAATTGTCAATGAATTTTTCGCTTAAACTTATTCAATCTAAAAATCAATAACAAATAAACAAAAAATGCAATTAAGAACCGATGCCTCAAAGCCAAATCGGTCAGGAAACTAAAAACAACCTACAAATTAGTTAAGAATTTCGCCAGATAACTTGACTTGTACTAACAAAAATTATACTTTTACAAAAACGTTTGACGTTATTGTTAAACCAATTTGTTAAATATGAATGAGCAATTATCGACCGAGATGGAAACCCGCATCATTGAGGCTGCAACAAAGGTTTTTGTCCGCAAGGGAAAAGCCGGTACCTCCATGCAGGATATCGCCATTGAAGCGGGTATTAACCGAACCCTGCTTAATTACTATTTTCGAAGTAAGGACAAATTGTTTATGTTGATCTTTGAGAAAGTCTTTCTGAATTTTATCCCGGCCATTGCAGAGCTGATGAACTCCCCAGAACCCATCAAAACAAAAATGGAGAAATTTATTGAGCAATACATCACCATTCTTATGAAAAGTCCACTCACCCCTCTGTTTGTCATGCAGGAATTAAATGAAAATCCTGGAAGATTAATTTCCCTGATACGTTCCCGCGGAATTAATCCGGAGAAAACACTGGGACAATTGAGAGAAAGTATTGACAATGGTGAATTAAGGGCCATGGACCCCAGGGAGATCATTATCAATCTTCTTTCACTTATTGTATTCCCCTTTGCAGGTGGACCTATGATCAAAGGAATGATTTTCCAGGGCAGCGACCATGAATTTGACCTCTTCCTGAGGAAAAGGGTGGATAGCCTTAAAAAATACTTTATGTCATCAATCGCACCATTGCAAACCAACCCATAACTTTTTAGGAAAAATGAATCTTATACGACTTGCGTTATTTGCCTTTTTGGTTTTCTCCCTACCCGGGGTAAATTGTCAGGATACATTGAAACTGGGAGAGGCACTCAATCTTGCAGTCAAGAACTATCCCACGCTTCAGGGAATGACCACTTTGGAAAAGATCGAAAAAAATCAAATCCACATTCTCTCGTCCAGCTGGCTGCCGGAGCTGACACTAAACGGAATGGCCAGCTATCAGTCTGACGTAGTTGAAATAAGTCCGGAAATCCAAGGCCTTAGTTTCGATTTTCCTTCTGCTCCCAAGGACCAGTATAAAATCTATATGGAAGTTAACCAGAAAATCTTTGATGGGGGTGTAACCAAACATAAAAAAGAACTTACAAACTCAAACTCGGATCTTTTAAAAATTCAGCTGGAGATCAATGCAGACCGGGTTAAGGAGGAAATACTGGAACTGTATTTCGGAATCCTGGAATTGCAGCTTAACGAAAAGGTTATACGACTTAATATTGAACTGCTGGAGGAAAACATCCGGCTTGGAAAGTCCTCTTTGGAGCAAGGGATTTTATTACCCTCCGATATCGATCTTCTTGAAGTGGAGCTTCTCAAGGCAAATCAACAACTCACGGAAATGACAAATAAGAGGCTGTTATACTCCAACATCCTGAAGGAACGAACGGGACTGAAAACCGACGTGGAACTCATCCTCGATGAATCGGATTTCTACACGGATAGTGACAGCATAAGCAGAAAAGAGCTGGATTTGTATGATCTTCATATTTCTGAATTAGATCTTTCCAGAGAACTTAAAAAAACAGCCAGAATGCCTTTTATATATGCTTTTGGTCAGGTTGGTTACGGGAATCCCGGACTAAATTTTCTGAATGACAATTTTGACTCCTACTACGTAGTTGGGGCAGGAGTAAAATGGAATATCTGGAATTGGGGGAAAACTCAGGACGAGCTGGAAAACCTGAAACTACAATCCGAACTTATTCGGGATAACCGGAATGAGTTTTTACAAAATCTCGAGTTAAGTATCATGAAACAGGAAGAATATTTATCCTCTAAGAGAGAAAATCTGAGGGAACTAGAGAAAATTCATTCTTTACGGAGGAAAATCTCTGAAACATACCAATCCCAGCTGGAAAACGGAATAATTAAAACCATCGATTATGTTTCGGTGCTGAATCAGGAAAAGCTGGCTCACCTGGAATTAAATCATACCCGGATTCAGTTGCAAAAAGGATTAGCCTTTATGAAGCTTTTAAAGGGTAAGCTCTAACTCGAATCTTAACATCTAATTACCATAAAAAATTAACGTATGAAAACCTATCTAAACGGTCTGCTTCTTTTTCTGGTATTCATGGGAACATCCTGTAATCGGGCAAATGAAAGGGCTTTTGCCTATGGGAATTTTGAAACAGACGACATAATGGTTTCTTCGGAATCCAATGGAAAACTATTGGTTTTGACTGTAACCGAAGGTGCGAATGTTAGCCAGGGAGAAAAGCTGGGCTTCACGGATACTACTCGCCTGTATCTTCAAAAAAAGGAAATACTGGCACGTAGGAAAGCCGTAGAATCCAATCTGATTCAGATTAATAAGGAAAATCAGGTAAATCTCCTGGAAATCCAAAGCATTGAAAAGGAACTAAAACGTTTCCGCAATCTAAGGGAAAATCAGGCGGCAACCGAAAAACAGGTGGAGGATCTGGAGGAGAAACTAACCTTACATATAGCAAAAAATGAGGTTTTGCTGAGTCGCAGACAAACGGTTTTTGCCGAGCTGGAAGCAATGGCCATGCAAATTCAACAAATTGAAGATCAAATAAATAGATCTTATGTAAACGTCCCGGTAAAAGGAAAGGTTCTCGAAGTATTTACCAGAGAAGGAGAATTTGTCAGTATTGGAAAACCCATATTTAAAATGGCAAATATGGATACGCTAACTCTATATGCATACATTGATGGGAGCCAGCTTTCGAGCATTAAATTAGGCGAAAGGGTAGGAGTCAGGATTGATGAAAATATGGGTGAAATGAAGGAACTGACCGGACGGGTTGCATGGATAAGCGATGAGGCAGAATTTACTCCCAAAATTATCCAAACCCGGGAGGACCGTGTAAACCTTGTTTACGGACTCAAAGTAAGAGTAGCCAATGATGGTAGCCTTAAACTCGGCATGCCTGGGGAAATAAATCTTCTTGGAAACCATGGAAGCAATAAAAATTGAGGGACTCTCTAAATCCTACACGGATATTCAGGCATTAAGGGATATTAACCTGGAGATCGCAGCTAAGGAGATTTATGGGGTTATCGGGCCGGATGGGGCTGGGAAAACCACCCTTTTCCGCATTATTGCAACATTGCTATTGCCAGACAAGGGAAAGGTAAGCGTTATGGGTTTTAATGTGGTAAGGGATTACAGAAAAATTCGCAAAATTACCGGATATATGCCAGGTCGGTTCTCCCTGTACTACGATCTAAGCGTTGAGGAAAATCTGAACTTTTACGCAAAGGTATTTGGGGCAAACGTGAAGGAAAACTACGATCTGATCAAACCGGTATATCAACAATTGAAACCATTTAAAAATCGCCGCGCAGGAGCGCTAAGTGGGGGAATGAAGCAAAAGCTTGCGCTTTCCTGTGCGTTAATTCACCGTCCGGGGATTCTGATCCTGGATGAACCTACCACGGGAGTTGATGCAGTTTCAAGACAGGAATTCTGGGACCTGCTTGATGAAATCAGAAGTTTTGGAATAAGCATCCTGGTTTCTACGCCCTATATGGACGAGGCCTCACGATGCGACCGGATTGCCCTGATGCAAAAAGGAGAGATCATGGCTTCCGATACTCCGGGAAAGATAATTGGCAGATTCGACCTCAATCTTTATTCAGTAATTGCCAATAAAGAAAACTTCAGGCTGCTCAATGAGCTAAGAACCCTCTCCTGGGTTCATTCAGCATGGCTTTTCGGACAGGACATTCATGTAAGCACAAGCAGGGATAAAGAGTCAGAAGAAAGGTTAGCCCGGTTTTTGGAAAACAAGGATTTTCCGCTTAAATGGGCAAGGATCAGACCCGGAATTGAAGATACTTTTATTCATCTTATGAAAGAAGAGGACCATGCAAAGGAAAGAAATCATAGAGGTTAACAACCTGGTTAAGAAATTCGGCAGTTTTACCGCCAATGACAATCTGACTTTTAATGTGAAAAGTGGCGAAGTCTTTGGCTTTCTGGGTGCAAATGGTGCCGGAAAAACAACCACAATCAGAATCCTTTGCGGACTGAGTTATCCTACTTCCGGTGAGATATGGGTCGCCGGACATGATGTTTACCTTGAAAGGGAAAAGATTAAACGGAAAATCGGATACATGAGTCAACGATTCTCATTATACGAAGACCTTACCGTAATGGAAAACATTCGGTACTACGCCGGAATTTATTCTCTTAGCCGAAATGTAATCAAAACAAGAGCAAATGAGCTTTTGGAAAGGCTAAACTTTAAGGACATTAAAAGTCAGATGATTAGGGACATTCCTCTGGGCTGGCGTCAAAAATTAGCTTTCTCCGTAGCAATATTTCATAAACCAAACATTGTATTTCTGGATGAACCCACAGGAGGTGTGGATCCGGTCACCCGCAGACAGTTCTGGGAACTGATCCATGAAACCGCCTCCTCCGGAATAACGGTTTTCGTTACTACACACTATATGGATGAAGCCGAATATTGTGACAGAGTATCCATTATGGTGGATGGTAGAATTGAAGCCCTGGATACACCGGCAGGTCTTAAAGAAAAATATCAATCAGCAAGTATGAATGAGGTTTTTATCAAACTTGCACGAAAAAAACAAGAGTATGAAAGCAGTAATATTTGATATGGATGGTGTGTTGGTCCATAATGACCGCTACCACGTCCAGGCATGGAAACAGTTTTGCCGGGAATATGGAAAAAAAAAGACTGATAATGAGATTAAAAGCTGGTTCGGAAGTACTAATAAAACTATTTTGGAAACCATATTTCAGAAAGAGATACCCGATGAAGAAGCAGAGCGAATGGGTAAAAAAAAGGAAGAAATCTACCGGAATATATACCGGGATGACATTAAACCACTGCCCGGTTTGAAAGATTTCCTTGAACAACTAAAATCCGCAAAGGTAAAAACCGCGCTTGCAACCTCTGCACCGGAAGAAAATGTTGATTTTGTCCTGGAAAGGACAGGTTTATTCGAGTTTTTTGAAGTGAGGACTAACGCATCCGAAATTAAATCCGGGAAACCCGATCCGGAGATCTTTTTAAAAACCTCGGCCAAGTTAAAGATCGAACCCGAAAATTGTATCGTATTTGAAGATTCATTTCAGGGCATCAGGGCTGCCAGAAATGCCGGTATGAAAGTTATTGGGGTAGCAACCTCCCATAAAAGATCGGAACTTAAGGGTCTTGATAGCGTGATCGATGACTTTACCCGGATTCAGATCTCAGACCTAATTAAACTATGGAGTAAATCATGAAACGTTTTTTTGCCTTCATAACAAAAGAGTTCTATCATATTTTCAGGGATTACCGAACTCTGATCATTTTATTTGGAATCCCATTGGCTCAAATATTAATTTTTGGCTTTGTAGTAAGCAATGACATAAAGGATGTTCGCATCGCAATCCTCGATCATTCGCACGATAATACAACTCATGCTATCACACGAAAAATAATATCCTCAGGTTACTTCATTGTGGATCGTTACCTTGAATCGGAAGAGGAAATAAACGAGATGTTTCAGGGCGGAAAGGTTAAGGAGGTTATCATCTTTGAAAAGGCATTTGGTGAAAAGTTAACTGCGGAAGGGCAAGCAGATCTGAGGATTATATCCGATGCCTCCGATGCCAATACCGGAAACCTGATTTCGGGTTATACTTCCGGAATTATTCAGTCCTTTCTGAAGGAAATCAACCGGAATTTCATTTTATCACCAGGGGTTGAATATAAACCGAGAATGGTTTTTAACCAGGGATTGAAAGGTGTATATATGTTTGTTCCCGGTACTATGGCCCTGATTCTTATTCTGATTTCTGCGCTTATGACTTCCGTAAGTATCGCCCGGGAAAAAGAGCTAGGTACCATGGAAACCTTGTTAGTAAGCCCTTTACAACCAGTCCAGATCATTCTGGGTAAGGTTACCCCATACATTGGATTGGCCTTTGTCAATGCAAGTATTATCATTTTACTGGGTTATCTGGTGTTCGGAGTACCGGTATCGGGTAGCCTGGTTTTATTGCTGCTAATGACCATTTTGTATATTTTACTGGCTCTTTCTATAGGGATTTTTATTTCCACCGTCGCAAATAGTCAGCAAACAGCCATGTTTATTTCCATGCTGACCCTTATGCTGCCTACCATAATACTGTCAGGATTTATCTTTCCGATTGATAACATGCCTTTGATTCTTCAGTGGTTGTCTGCCATCATGCCGGCCAGATGGTTTATTGAAATTATAAAACAGATTATGATCAAGGGAACAGGGATGGAATATATTGCTAAAGAAGCCATTATTCTCCTGGGTATGACAATGATTTTCATAGTGCTTAGCATAAAACGATTCAAAATAAGACTGGAATAGACTAACAGGTAATTATGCGCCCCTGGGGTAAAATAAGAGGTGGTTAATAAGCCCGAAAACAAAAAATATCAAACCTAATTATACAATGATAAGAATATTGCTCAATATGTTAAGGAAAGAATTCATCCAGATATTCAGGAACAGGGTAATTCTTCCCGTCATCTTTCTGGTACCCTTTGTGCAATTGATCCTGCTAGTGTATGCTGCAAATCTTGAAATGAAAGAAATTAAGTATTTCATTATTGATATGGATAAATCCACGACCAGCCAACAGATCCAGTCACGCATGCTGGGTTCCCCTTTTTACAGGTTTACCGGTTCCGGAACTTCTCTCGCAATTGCAGAATCCAGGTTAGTAAAAGGGGATATAAACATGATCATGGTTTTTAACCGGGGAATTGAAAGAAATTTAATTAATGAAAAAAAGGCGTCGCTTCAGGTCCTTATTGATGCTGTCAATGCTACGGAAGCAGGACTAATCAATGCATATACCGGAAGTATACTTGCAGATTTCAATCAAAATCTCAGCATGGATCTTTTCAACATTCGTGATCTTTCAAAAACCAAAAGAATTAATATCAGCACTGCGTTCTGGTACAATCCCGATCTCAACTACCATATTTACATGGTACCAGGTATCCTCGTAATCCTTGTAACCCTCATTGGAATGTTTCTTACTGCTCTTAATCTGGTCCGGGAAAAGGAACTTGGCACCGCCGAACAGGTCAATGTTACGCCGGTTAAGAAATACCAGTTTATCATCAGCAAATTATTGCCTTTCTGGATAATAGGCCTTTTTGAACTGGGATTTGGTTTGTTTCTGGGAAGAATAATATTTGATGTTCCGTTCCTCGGAAGTATCCCTTTACTTTTCGCTTTTGCTTCGGTTTACCTCCTGGTGGTATTGGGATTTGGTTTGTTTCTCTCTTCTCTGTCCAGCAATCAACAACAGGTTATGTTCCTTTCATTCTTCTTTCTGCTGACCTTTATTCTTATGTCAGGCATATTTACTCCGGTAGAAAGTATGCCCGATTGGGCTCGACAGGTAAACATTGTGAACCCTATTGCATATTTTATGAAAGTGATCAGGATGATCATGCTGAAAGGTTCGGATTTCGGAGATATTCAGAGGGAGTTTATTTCCATGTTGATTTATTCGCTAGTAATCCTATATATAGCTGTACTTAGTTACCGGAAAACGACCTGAACTATTTATGTCAGGATTAATCTCCAATCAGCTTATCAAGCTGTGCCTTGAAATCATCTGAATTCCAGTCAGCTGCTCCGGTTTTTTCCAACCGAATCCTTCCTTTCCGGTCGATTAAATAGGTAGTAGGAATAGCGTTGGCTGCCAAACCCGAAGGAGTCGGACTAAGCTGCCTGAAAACCGGAAGAGAGTATTCATTTTCAAACAAATAGGATTTTACCGTTTCCTCATTTTCTGTACTTAGCAGCAAAATGTTAATCTGCTTTCCATAATCATTAAATAGTTTTTGAATAGAGGGCATTTCCGCACGACAGGGAGGACACCAGGTTGCCCAGTAATTCAATAAAATCACTTCTCCTGCAAAATCCGATAGACGGTAATCATTTCCCTCAAAATCCACAAACCTTAAGTTCATATCATCCTCCGTGAGAATCTTGTATTCAGCGCTTTCCTTTACTTTAGGATTGCTCATGGTAATCCGGTTTACCAAAGTAGCAATCTCTTTCCGGGTTGAAGGGATTAACAGTAGCAACAAAAACAACCAGAAGAAAACATCCCCGGCAATTTTCAGTTTCGAGTTTTTACTCCTGTAGCTTGCAAACCATTTTTTTAACCTGCTCATATTCAATAATTTCATATATCAATCTTCTCTAAAAACGGAAATTCTCCCTTAGGATTAAGTTTTAAAACAAAATTAAAACGGTTAAGTTCCAAACAAAGATCAAAATCGGATGAAGGGGAATATCCTTGTTTTTCATCCAGGAAAAACCTTTTTCCACTGGAGCTCCGGATCTTTTCCTTTATTCGACCAAAATCCGGTTCAATCCCTCCTAATAAGCCATGGATGTATTCCGCACAAAAACTGTCTTCCTCCGTCTTTATGGAAGCCTCATAACCCATACAGACAAGGCTCACCTTTGCGGGCTTATGCTTTAGTATGAACCTGGCTATTGCTCTGGCATTTACAAAGGCTCCTGTCATAACCAAATCTGCATTTTCAGCATGAGAGAGTCCCTGTGTTCCTGCACTGGTTGTATGTATGAGGGTTTTTCCTTTCAGGTCCGCGTTTAAAATGTGAGTAGGGGAATTTCCATAGTCAAAATCCGGGGGTTTCTTTTCATGCCTTTCTCCGGCCAAAATATACTCCGGGTATTTTCTTTTTATTTCCCGTGCCTGTTCGATATCTCCAACAGGTATGATCTTGTTGACTCCCCGGCTAACAGCATAAGCATCCAAGGAAAATGCTCTGAAAACATCTATGATTACAGCAATTCCCTCGGCCTCGATAGCACCTTTTACGAAGTCTGAGATATGAATTTTCATTTTGGATTTTTATATCCTGCAATGATACAGAATTCCTGCCATAGTTATAAAACATATTTATAGCAACGAAAAATATCATCCCTTTTTATCGAGCCCAGTGAGTGAGAAAGAGATATCCGATCCAAAAAATCAAGCTTTTAATAATTTATTAATGAAAAACCCGGGTTCAAAGTCGGTGAAAGTCCTATTTTTGTAGTATTATGGATTATAGCTCATTTAATTTTACACTGGATATGGCTTATCCTCCCGAGGAATTCTCTACTGAGTTAAAAGCACTTTGGTGGGAAAGAAAGGGTTACTGGGATAAGGCACATTCCATGGTACAGGATCTGCCTGGTTCAGATGCAGCATGGGTTCACGCTTATCTTCACCGAAAGGAGGGCGATGAATGCAATGCCATGTACTGGTATACTATGGCCGGTAAACCACCACAGGATGGGGATCATATCGAGGAATTTAAAGCAATTACAGCCAATTTGCTTTCAAAATAACCGGAATAGAGTTTCAGTTTATCCTTAATTCGCTAATTACCTGTACTTCATAAATATAAAGATCCGCATTTTTCCAGCCATCCCAACCTATATGGGCCTTGTCACGGGAACATCTGCCAAGGATCTCTTCCCGGTCCCATCCGGTTTCAATGGCCACCTGAGGCAAAAACGTTCCTGAGCGGATATCCTTTTTGACCAGGATTCCATGTTCACCGGGAATAAACTCCAGGGGATCCTCAATCTTTTCCATGTCACCAATGATTGATATTTCCAGTGAAACCTGGGAAAGCTCAGTTAACTTCAGGGGGCTGAACCTTTCATCTTTGAGGGCAGCCGACAGGCTCAGATCCTGAACCAGCCTGAAAAGGGGTTTTTCGCTTTCGAATTTCCCAATGCACCCACGTAGCGCCCTGCCTTTATGGATACTTACAAAGCATCCCAGATTCTGAAGGAGACTGTCAGGGATCATGGATTCATCGTATTGAAGTACTTTCGAAGTATGAAGGAAATGGGAAAGGGTCTCTCTCGCAATTTTTAACAAGAGGCGTTTTTCTCGGGTTGAAAGTTGAATTTTGCTCAGGGTTTCCATGGCTTTATAGTTTAATGATAAAATAACAGGGACAAATAATCCACAACACTATCTGAGGGAATAACCTGGCCTGAATGTCCCCGCGCCAGGATTTCAGCTTTCGCATGTGGGTACTTATCAAGGATAAAATAAAGCAGGCTCATTATCGGACCAAATCCACAAACAGAAATTTTGTTAGTCCGGATCTCATTGTAAGTTCCTTCAGGATCGAAGTTTAGAATTCGTTGCAATACCAATTCATCCTTGGAATATCCATTTTCGGGACTCTCAAAATGAGTAAAATCAGAAGAAGCAAGGATACAAATTTTCCTTTGGGTAGATTCTGCTGCCTTTACAATTTTTTGAGTCAGTTTCCTGGATATTGTAGGTGTTTGCCAGCTGATTCCCACGGGCAGGATCATGGATTCATCAAATCCGTAGGCTTGAATGAAGGGAAGAATAACCTCCGCAGAGTGCTCCCACTTATGGAATGATGAAGACAGGGCCAGATCCATTTCCCTGTAAAAATCAACATCTAGCTTAGAGGATCCCAGAGGTGTTTTCCAATGGGTGCAGGAATCTCCTGCGAAGTCAAATTTTTCATCTCTGTGAATGGGGTGAAGTATAACAAAAGTTTCAACCTGTTTTTCGGACTTTTGAAGGATCTCAAAAAAATGGATGGTTTGAGATCCGGAAAAAACATGGGCTGCATGAGGAAGAATTGCTCCAATAATTTCATTCTCCGATAGTTGATAGGATATCATCCCTGCTTCCTGCTCTTTGAGCTTCAGCAATTGCTTTAGGAGTTCATCCTTATTTTGGGAGTAAAACTTACCTGCCACAAAGGGTTCTCTTACCAATGTTTCCATTACGACGGATATTTAATTATCTCATAACCACATTCTGAACAATGTCCCTCTATTGTAAGGTTCCTAATCACCGAAAACCCATTTCTATATATCACTTCGCTCTTACATGACGGACATACTGTGTTTTTTCCTCGGTCACTCAAAATATTACCCAGATAGACAAAAGGTAATCGCGAGGAAGCTATTTCAAAAAATCTATGGAGTGTGCTTGCAGGGGTTGGTTCCATACTGGCTTTATAGGCTGGGTGATACCCTGACAGGTGTAATACGGTATTTTTATGCAGATTATCCTCCATCCAGCTTATCAATTCATAAAAGTCTTCTTCCTCATCATTGAGCCCCGGGATAACCAGATGAGTTATCTCGAGATGCGAATCTGATCGCGAAATTCTTTGCAGGGCATGTAACACAGGTGAAATGAAGGCACCGGTATGCTTTCGATAGAAATCATCCCTGATGGATTTCAGGTCCACATTAAAAGCATGGGTAAAGCCGATAACCTCTTCGAGAACTTCAGAGCCTATAAATCCATTGGTGACCATGACATTTACCATCCCTTCCTCTGCAGCAGGAATGGCAATATCTTTCATGTATTCAAAAAAAACAACAGGTTCATTATAGGTATAGGCAATTCCTGCACTATTGGGATTAGACCTGGCCAGGTTAAGAATTTCCTCTGGATTATAATACCTTTTTCCCCTGTTATCCGGCTTTCTATTCTGTGATATGCTGAAATTCTGACAATAGAAACACTTCAGATTGCACCCGTAGGTTCCTAGCGATAATACCTCTTTTCCCGGGTAAAAATGGTAAAGCGGTTTTTTTTCTATGGGATCTGAGTGCATGGCAACAGGCCAGCCATAGACTTCGAGATAAAGTTTTGATTCAATATTTTTCCTGACCCCGCAAATACCACGGTGGCTTTCCCTGATCCGACAGTTATGCGGACAAATAAAACATTGCGTATCCCGGGAACCTGCATTTCGATAATAACTTGCTTCAAACATTTAGTTAAAGCAAAGTTATGAAGTATATCCTTTCGGGTCAATGAATAGACCGCAAACATTTCATTAAGGAGAATTGTTTACCTGGAAAAAGAATGAAAAACATAATGATACCTATTCTGTCATTCTTGGCACTAGCCGTAAATGCTCAGAATCCTAATTTAAACAACGCTAAAATGGAAACGGCAACTCTTGGAGGTGGATGCTTTTGGTGCACAGAAGCAGTATTTGAAGAAGTGGATGGAGTAGAAAGTGTGATTTCCGGATATTCCGGCGGAGAGGTGGTCAATCCGTCCTACCGCGAGGTGACTTCCGGTAGAACCGGACACGCTGAAGTAATCCAGTTCGATTTTAATCCGGATTTAATCAGTTACGAAGAGATACTTGAGATTTTTTTCAAGACCCACAATCCCACCACTCTTAACCGGCAAGGAGCGGATGTGGGTCCGCAATACCGCTCGGTAATTTTTTATCACAACGATCAGCAAAGGCAAACCGCAGAAAAGGTTATATCCAAACTTAACAACAGCGGTGAGTACGAAAGTGAAATCGTGACAGAGCTAACTCCTTTTTCACATTTTTATATTGCCGAGGAATACCACCAGGATTATTTCCGTAAAAACCCCAACCAGGGATATTGCACCTATGTCATAAGGCCAAAACTTGACAAGCTGAATAAAAACTTCGCCGGTAAGCTTAAACAATAGTGTGTTAACAATCAAAAAGAAAAGCTGGTAAGATTTCTGAAATTCATTGGATTTGATTAAAATTACCCAATGATAACAGCCTCTATCGGTCAATCGCTCATCGATTTCAGTAATTTTATCTGGGGGTATCCTCTTCTGATATTGATTTTCTCCGGTGGAATTTACTTTATTGTGGTCTCCAGGCTTACTCCGCTAAAATACGTTTCCCACTCACTCCGTATTTTAAGGGGCAGGTATGACAATCCTGACGAACCCGGACAAATAACTCATTTTCAGGCACTTTCGACTGCACTTGCCGGCACGGTGGGAATGGGAAATATAAGTGGGGTTGCAGTGGCGCTAAGCGTTGGCGGACCCGGAACTTTGTTCTGGATGTGGGTAAGTGCTATTCTGGGCATGCTTACAAAGTACTTTACCTGCACACTTGCTGTTCTTTTCAGGGGAAGAGACAGTAATGGGGAAATCCAGGGAGGACCCATGTATTTTATTACCGAAGGTCTGGGAAAAAAATGGAGATTTCTGGCAGTGTTTTTTTCGATTGCCGGAATGATAGGAGTCTCTCCGATGTTTCAGGCCAACCAGCTTACCCAGGCCGTATCGGATATAATTCTCATTCCTGCCGGCCTTAGTACAGGCCTTACCTCCGATCTGATTACCGGTCTGCTGATCACCCTTTTAGTTTCTTTGGTCCTGTTTGGAGGCATTAAAAGGATAGGCCGCGTGGCCGGTAGATTAGTACCCCTTATGGTAATCATTTATGTGGTAAGTGTCCTTTTTATCCTTTTTAAAAATTATCCTGAAATACTCCCTGCATTCGAATTGATCATTACAGATGCGTTTAAGGCAGAATCCATGGCAGGGGGCTCGTTGGGTGCTTTAATAATCTACGGATTCAGAAGAGCAGCCTTCTCCAATGAAGCAGGTGTCGGAACCGCTCCTATGGCTCATGGGGCTGCTAAAACTAAAGAACCGGTAAGGGAAGGGCTGGTAGCCATGCTTGGACCTTTTGTGGATACCATAGTTATCTGTACCATGACTGCTTTGGCGATAATTATTACAGGACTGTGGAATAATACTGGTCATGAAGGAATATCACTAACAGCAATGGCATTTGAATCGGGCATTCCTGGAGCCGGTAAGTATATCCTTATCATTTGTGCCTCCATTTTCTCACTTACAACCCTCTTTGCCTTTCCCTATTACGGGGCAAAATGCTTTTCCTTTCTTTTCGGGGCAAAACTGAGCAACATATACAATGTTCTTTACGTTATTAGTATCAGTATCGGGGCAGTTTCGACGCTTGATGCGGTAATCAGTATATTCGACAGCGCTTATGCCCTGATGGCTTTCCCAACCATTATCTCTGCAATTCTTATGTCTCCCTGCGTCATAAGGGAAACAAAGAAATACTTCGATAATTTGAAAAGGAGATGATGCATTTATTATGAAAAATCTTATACTTTGTGCAGCGGTTATTTTGGGAGGTACCGGGATCCATTATGAAGAACACTACCACCGAAACTATGAAAAAGCAAATGAAATTATCCTAGGGAACATTGGACTCATCGATGAGGTGTCCAAACAATACCAAAATGATCCAGGAGTCATATCAAGCATAGTTTTTCCCGAATTGATCAGGTATTCCATGTTCAGAGATTATATTGAAACGACCACCCTGGATATCGTTTATGTTAATACGGGTGAAGTGGATTTCTCAATCGGACACTTCCAGATGAAGCCTTCTTTCGCCGAAAGAATTGAAATGTATGTCTCTAATTATGATATATTTAACACGGAGATCAAATCTCTTTTTGAATACAAGAAAAACCTGACGAATCATCAGGAACGAAAAGAAAGACTGGCAAGGTTGAAAAATCTTGAGAAACAAATCCATTATCTAAATGCATTTGTGAAAATCATGCAGCAGAAATATCCGGAATTATTGCGGAAATCCCCTGAATATATGATTAAATTCATGAGTACAGCATACAATCATGATTTTGAAGCAGATAGAAAAGATATTAAAGCATTTATGAAGAAATCTCATTTTCCAGCCACAAACTTCGGGAAAAAAGAGTTTTTTAATTATTCGGATATCTCATATTATTGGTATGCAAATAATTACCTATCTTCATCAAAGGTGAAATAAAATGACTCCCTACTTTTATTCAGAAAAACTGAGCATTTACCCCAACTTCCTATGATTCATACTGTATAAAATAGGGATGATTGCATTTTATTATTATATTGTGATCCATAAACCAACCAGGGAAAAGGCTGGATTTCCGTTTTCGGGACTCTTATAAGAATTAAGGCCCCCTGAATAATACTAACTAATTTGCTTCATAATGAAAAAACCAATTACCGTTATTTTGATTTTCCTGGTAGGAGTGTGCATGTTAAAAGCACAGAATCTGCCAGATTTTGGCGCAATTGACACAATTTATTCATTTATCGGTTCCAACGAGAATCATTTTGTGATTCCATCCGTCAGTGATGGGGATGATGAAGTCCAAGACCTTAACTTTGCAGCAATTTCTTCCTCACCAAACCTGGTGGTGCTTTCTGTTGAACATACCACGGGCGACAGGATTGCCATGCTAAAGTTTGAAGAAAAGGGAATCGCAGGAATCTACAAAATTGACATCACCGTCACCGACCCGGATGGTTCCTATATGGATAGTTTATTCGTAAAAGTGGGTCCCTACGACAATCCGGGTGCAATATTCCAGATTCATGATGCGATTTTTTGGCAGCAGGTGGTTCCTCTGAACCTGAATCCTATCTACGAACAAATCATCGCAACCGGTGAGGGCCCCTACAATGAGCTAAACTATGATGAGATCCCTCTGACCGTGAATGACGGTTGTAGCGGTGCAATTTGTACAGGACATGATTTCTTTACGGCTTTCTACAAAGGGTACTTTGTTCCTCCGGCCACAGCCAGCTATACCTTTTTCATGGAAGGAGAGAATAATTTCGGTTTATGGCTGAGCAATACGGAAAACCACGAATTTGCTCAAAACATAATCTATAAAGGCGGAAATTTACCGGAAAAAGGAACCAACATTGGAAATCACCAATATCAGTCAGCCCCTGTTGAACTGCAGAAAGGAGTTCCCTATGCCTTTTATGCCACCCAGTGGATTGTACATCAAACTTACGGCGGGGTGTTGGTAGAAGGTGGAGGTATTCTCAAATCCTTTATTCCGGGCGAAAATATGATGCCCTATTTCGATCCGGAAAAACCGGAGATACCTGGCAATTTGAAAGTGCTTACCAGGACATCTGATAAAATCCTCCTGGATTGGGACCCCTCTGATGATAACGAAATTGTGGAATACTACAATATTTACATTAATGGCGAGCTCTATGAAAAAAGTGCAGCCATTTCCGAAATTACCCTGGAAAATCTAACCCCGGGAATGGTTTATAATATAGTCGTAACTGCGGTTGACAAAGTGGGGAATGAATCCCTCACAAGTGAAATAGTCAGAACAGAGACCTGGTCTTCAGATGCAAATTCCCCGCAACCTCCTACCAACCTGGAAGTAAAGCTGGCTACAGGCATCTCGGTGAAAATCGGTTGGTCGGGAGCCAGCGATAATGAAACAGAGGTGGTTGCTTATAATGTGTATCTCGAAGATTCTCTTTTAAATACGGATGATTTTCTCTATGCCGATACCCTGATTATTTATGATCTCCTGCCAAACACTTCATATAGTGTTCAATTTGAATCGGTTGATGCATCCTATAACGTTTCGGATAAAAGCGAAATATTTACTTTCAAAACCTCGGAATATGATCCTTTTGGTCCTGATCTGGGAGATAATAACGCAAGGATGTCCATAAATCTGAAAAATATCAGCTGGAACAATGGCTTCGGATTAAATGGGCCGTATGAAAGTGGAGAAATGGTGAATAATCCTGATGTGGTCGACCTTATAAAGGAATTTGAGGCAGGAGCGATCCGGTGGGGGGCCATTTCGGCCAATTCTAAATCCCTGAATGGATCCTCAGGAACCGGAAAAAACAATACCTATGCCAAGATGTTCTCCCTCGCAAATGAAATTGATGCGTATTTCTCACTCACCGTCGGGGTTCAGGATGGAATCGATTACATTGTTGATATCAATACATTCAGCCATCTCTTGGAATACCTCGAAGGAGATGGAAGTACTACCTGGGGAGCAAAAAGGATAGCTGAAGGTTTCACCGATCCCCTCATATCCACAGCTCCGAAAGGACTTTTTATCGAATTTGGGAATGAAGTCTGGGGAAGGGACGCCCACGATGCACAAATTGGAAATAACTACGATGAATATGCTGCCTGGTGCAGGGAAGCTGCCGACCTTATGAGGCAGTCCCCTTACTACGATCCGGAGAAAATCAGGTTCGTGTATAGCGGAAGAAATCCACATCCCGATGATAGCTGGGGTATCACAGAACCATTACTCGAAGGGGACTCAGGCAGGGTAAGTGTTTTGGGAGTATCGGGATACCTGGGAGGGAATTTGAATTATGATCCCGACCTTCCGACCTGGAATAGCGAAATTCAATATTATCGCCAAAAGATCGAACAGGCACAACGGAAAATTGAAGGCTTCAAGGCTTCTATGATTATGGGTATGGAACTAACTCAGAGCATCAAGCAATTTTATCTTTACGAATCCAACGCGACAACACCTTCCTATAACGGCCGACTTGGCCAGGCAATGGTAGTGGTCGACTTTTTCGCAAGTGGGATGCCATACGGATCCCTGGTTCCCAGTATTTTCCATCTTACCGGAGGTGAATGGAGAATAACCGTACCCAGCGATAATTACAGACCTCTGCCTCTTTTCACAACCGGCAAATTCTTTAATCAATACTGCAAAGGTCATATTCTGGATACCAAAGTCGAATCCAAATTCATGATTAAGGATGGCAATGGCAGGGAAATGGATGTGGAGCCTGTGGGTGCACATGCTTATGCTTTGGGTGAAGATTATGCTATTCTGTGGGTTAGCAGGGATTTTTCAAAGGATTACACTGTGCAGGTCGACCTTCCCAACGAATTTGTATTTACTTCCGAAGCAACCATGTATACCTTCACGGGTGAAAGCTTTAACGACACCTATGTGGATGTCGACACCATAAACATTGAACTTAAAGATTCCATGATGGTAAAAGTTCCGGCCTTCGGCATGGTGCTAATTGCCTTCCAGGGAGAAGATTTGGAATTTGATCCTCTGCCTTTAGGATACTTCAATCATGTTGAACCGGAAAGCATCGAACTTAAACCAGAAGATGAGCTGGAGTTCGAAGTGGACGAAAACCTTGAAAGAGTCTATTTTGTCGCAAATCTTTTTCCAGAGAATGTTTTCTTTGAAAACGTGGTCATTGAAGAATTGGATAATCCCGTTAAGGCAACTGTCCGGTATCTCGGAGCTGGCAGGAGCTATATCAAGGGATCGGGTAAATGTGATGGAAACGGAACCGTAAAAATCGTTGCCTGGTCACTTGAAAACCCTGAGATCAGGGATACATTGGAAGTATCTATTTCCAATCAGGGAAGCAATTGCAACGTATCCGTTAATGATGATTATGCATCCAAAATCTGGTTCTTTCCTAATCCGGTTCAGGATCAATTGAATATTAAAACAGAAACCGAGGCCTGGATCTCAATCTATAATTTGAGTGGACAGTTGATGTTGAAGAAAAGAATTGATGGCAACGGGATAATCACTACTTCAGATCTTAATAAAGGTCTGTATACCATTGAATTAAAAGATTCAACCCAGGTTAAACGTTCTCAGTTTATAAAACAATAATCCATTTAAGACTTTTATGAAAAGACTGTCCGGCGGACAGTCTTTTTTTTTCTACATCAAGCCTTTGTTTCTTTAAATCACAGGTCTCTAGTAAATTATGAATAATATAAGGTTCTGTTTACAAGGGAAAGAAGATTATTTCAAAACTTTGGTTACTTTTGCATCCTCATAAAAAATGCTGGATGGAAGAAATTAGAAATGTCGCAATTATTGCCCATGTTGACCATGGAAAGACGACACTGGTGGATAAGATAATTTATGCATGCAAGGTCCTGGATGAAAGCAAGGGTAGGGGAGAACTCATCCTTGACAGCAATGAGCTGGAAAGAGAAAGAGGGATAACCATCCTGTCAAAAAATGTATCGGTTACTTATAAAGGAGTAAAGATTAATATTATTGACACTCCCGGCCACGCCGATTTTGGAGGAGAAGTGGAAAGGGTACTTAAAATGGCCGATGGCGTATTATTATTGGTTGATGCCTTTGAAGGCCCCATGCCACAAACACGTTTTGTATTGTCAAAGGCAATTGAACTGGGCCTTAAACCCATTCTGGTAATAAATAAAGTGGATAAGGAAAACTGCAAGCCTGACGAGGTTCAGCAGGATGTATTTGAGCTTATGTTCAACCTGGATGCCAGTGAGGAACAACTTGACTTTCAAACCATTTTCGGTTCAGCAAAACAAGGTTGGATGAACTACGACTGGAAGGAGCCTTCCGGAGATATTACGCCCTTATTGGACTGCATACTCGAAGAAATTCCCCCAGCTCCCTACAGGGAAGGAAGTCTCCAAATGCAAATTGCTTCTCTCGACTACTCAAGCTTTGTAGGCAGGATTGCCATCGGACGTGTATTCAGAGGGAATCTTGAGGATGGATCAACGGTGTTACTTTGTAAAAAGCAGGGGGAGAGGGTCAAGTCCAAAATTAAGGAGCTTTTTGTCTTTAATGGACTAGGGAAGGAAAAAGTTCAAAAAGTAAGAAGCGGTGACCTTTGTGCGATAGTGGGACCCGATGATTTTGAGATCGGGGATACCATTGCGGACCCTGAAAATCCCGAAGCACTGCCTCGAATATCCATTGATGAGCCCACCATGAGCATGCTTTTTCTCATCAATAATTCACCATTTTTCGGACAAGAAGGAAAGTATGTCACATCCAGGCACTTACGTGACCGGCTTATAAAAGAGACGGAAAAAAACCTGGCCCTGAGAGTGGAAGAAACCGATTCGGAAGATCGTTTTGTGGTGCACGGCAGAGGAGTATTGCACCTTTCAATTCTTCTGGAAACCATGCGGCGGGAGGGATATGAGCTTCAGGTGGGAAAACCAAAGGTCATCAAGAGAGAAATTGATGGAAAAACATGTGAACCCTATGAAAAACTGGTCATTGATCTTCCTGAAAAGTACAGCGGTAAAATTATAGAGCAGGTCACCCGGAGAAAGGGTGAGCTGGAGGCAATGGTCCCGAAAGGAGATCTCATCCATCTTGAATTTACCATCCCTTCCAGAGGATTGATCGGGCTCAGGAATGTGGTACTTACCCTGAGCGCCGGAGAAGCCATTATGTCGCACAGGTTTATTAGCTATGCCCCTCAGAAAGAGGAGATTCAGGACAGGTTTAACGGATCGCTGATTTCTTCAGAGACCGGACCAGCACTAGCATTCTCGTTGGACAGATTGCAGGACCGGGGTAGATTTTTTATCAGTCCGGGAGAAACCGTATATAAGGGTCAGGTAATCGGTGAACATACCCGTAACAGCGATTTGCCTGTAAATGTGACCAAAGCGAAAAAACTCACCAATATACGGGCATCGGGCTCAGACGATGCAGCGAAAATTGCTCCAAAGGTTCAATTTTCTTTGGAAGAAGCCATGGAGTATATCAAGGAAGATGAATACCTTGAAATCACTCCTGAAAGCATACGGATGCGCAAAATCAACCTGAACATTTCGATCTGACTCTTATTTAGGCTCTTCTTAAATACAGGGTAAGAATTATTTTATAACATTATGTAAATAAGGTATTTACCATTATAGTCTTAAGATTTCAATTTAGTGTTATCTTGTATTTGAGAGAACTTATTTCAACTGTCTGAGGTTCATGGTATACAATTAGGGACAAAATGTCGTTAATTAGACAACCCAAAATCCTCAGCCATGATCTATAAAAAGGTTCAATACAAGGTTCATCCCCAAA
>CAZNFR010000007.1:0-15158 GCA_964572225.1 uncultured Bacteroidaceae bacterium | reverse complement strand
AAGGTTCATCCCCAAAAGCGTGAGGAGGCAATAAAAGCTATACAGGCATTCTTGAAAGAAATAAAACTGAAGGAACGATTTACCCGTTATGAGATATTTGAAACCGGAGAAGAAGGAGAATTCGTTCATTTCATGCATTTCCAGGATGAATAATCAGAACAGAATCATAGAAATGCCGATTACACCTTAAAATTCATAGAAATTATTTATCCTGCCTGTGTCATGGAGCCGGAGTTTATAAACCTTTACCGGTGCAAGTGAATTCCGGATAATTCATTTATCGTCTTTTCAAGGAATGCCTGTATAAATTTCCTTGTATATTTGTCCTATAATTAATATTATGTTAAATATAATATATTGTTAAAAGGGAGCTTTTAAAAAGCTCCCCTTTTGTATATTCTACTATAAATTATTCAACTGATTAGTAACCTCATTATAGGCATCGTCCATTCCAAGCTTATAATATATTCTCTTGAGGATATCCAGAGTTTCTCTTTTAATATCAGTATTACTTTCATTCAGATCCAGACATTTTTTCATCATAGGAATAGCTTCCTCATATTTTTCAGTTGCGATCTCATTGATCTGCTTTCTCCTTTCAGCATCCCTCTCCTGTCCGGCCTGATTAAAAATATCCTGACCCTGGAGGAAATAAATGAAACCTATGTCGTAATAAACATAATAAAGTGCCGGGTTCCTTTCAATGGCTTTTTCATATACTTCAAGAGCCTGGTCAATCCTGTCTTCATCTTCTGTGTTAAGCAAAAGTCTTCCTTTCCAATAGTAAATTTCTCCTTTATCCGGATTGTTTTCGATAGCCTGATTGACTTTGGTAAGCCCTTTCTGTATATTATCGGTACGAATGTAAAGATCAATCAGATTGGCAAAAACATTGAGCGTGTCCGGATACTTGTCAAAAGCCTTTTCCATAATTTCAATGGCTCTCAGGGAATCTTCCATGGCAAGGTAGTCGTTCTTGACATTCAAATAGGTTCCAGGTCCGCCAAAATCAATCTCTGCCAGTTTTGTATAATAGTCTGCAGCCTTTTCATAATCACCTACTTCCCGGGCAATGATACCTGAATACTGAATCATTATGGTATCAATCTTTCCTTCAAACATATCCATTTCATTAATTTTCAAGACCATATCAAAATCATGCAGGGCCTCTTCAAAATTATTGCTGTAATATGCGTTGATCCCATTTTGTTTAAACATGGTCTTGAGCTGGGTAAGCTCCTCCTTAACATCATCGGTATATTTTCCTTTCTCGTCCAGTTCCAAGGTCTTTCTGAAAGCTTCATAGGCTTTATCGAGAGGATTTTCGGTGACCATTTTGGTCCTTTCCCACCTTGAAAGGGCGTCATTCACCATAATATACTTAATTCTCTCATATTCAAGAATTTCGGTAGGCTGCTCGGCGTCCTGAACGGTACTGACACTCAAGGGATCCTTGTAATAGAGTTGTAATTCGCTTTTGGAGGTTCCTTCTGAAAGATACTCCAGGTCAATATTATAAATATCCTGAAGCAATTCGCCCCTGTTCATCCAGGTTTTAGGGTTTACCCCTTTCTTTTCATGTTCGATATCTTCATTGCTCTTTTCCCATTTTCTCTCAAGGGTATTGTAATTGAGTAAAACCAACCCTGCATCCTGGGCTGATAAGCCTGTAAACAAGGAGAAAAAAACGGTAATAATCAATAAGCGTTTCATTGTCATAAATTTTATTCGGTTTGGATTTTTGAAATCAATTTCGCATTCTTTTTCGCCGCAAAGTAAATGAAATTCTATGAATTGCACTTAAAATCGGCCTTAATTTGGCGCTAAAATAAGACATTTATTAACAAACATCAAATAAGATGCCAATTAAGGAGGATTAGAAGAAACCTCTTATTATTCGGAGGATTCAGGAGTTTCTCCGGGGTTTGGATTTTGCTCCTGGTTTTCATCATCCGTTTCCACGGCAATGGAAGCGGGAACTGCTGCCGTTGCTGCAATCTCGTCTCCGTTTCTCAAATTTATCAAACGAACTCCCTGGGTGGCTCTTCCCATAACTCTGATCTGGGATATTTTCAGCCTGATAAGGATTCCGCTTTTGGTTATAATCATAAGGTCTGAGTCGTCATCAACGGATTTAATTCCTATCAGGTAACCCGTTTTCCCAGTAATGTTAATGGTTTTCACTCCTTTTCCGCCCCGGTTGGTAATTCGATAATCCTCAATGGATGATCGCTTACCATAGCCTTTTTCCGATACGACCAGGATATCATTCTCCTGGTTCTCCATGGAGATCACCCCAATAACATAGTCATCGGGAGAAGCATAACTCACTCCTCTCACCCCTGCCGCTGTACGGCCTATAGCCCTTACCTTCGATTCCGGGAAACGGATCGCCTTGCCTGACCTTACAGCCAGCATGATATCATGATTTCCATTGGTGAGCAAAGCCTCAATTAACATATCCCCTTCTTTGATGTTAATTGCGTTTATTCCATTTTGCCTGGGCCTTGAATATGCCTCAAGTGCAGTTTTCTTGATGATTCCTTTTTTCGTGGCCAGGATTATGAAATTGTTTTGAATGTATTCTTCATCATCCAGGCTCTTAACATTCAGATAGGCCATTACCCTGTCATCCGGTTCCAAATTAATCAGGTTCTGAATGGCTCGCCCTTTGGACTGTCTCGTCCCTTCAGGGATCTCATAAACCTTCAGCCAGAAACACCTTCCTTTTTCGGTGAAAAACAACATCGTATTGTGCATGGTAGCACTGAAAAGGTGTACCAGGAAATCCTCATCCCGTGTATTACTTCCCTTGGAACCTACTCCACCCCTTCCCTGGGTTCTGAATTCCGAAAGAGGGGTCCGCTTAATATAACCAAGCCTTGAAATGGTAATGACCATATCGTCATCTGCATAAAAATCTTCAGGATTGAACTCTTCTGCATTGGGAACGATCTCGGTTTTTCTTTCATCCCCGTATTTTCCCTTGATCTCTGTCAGTTCATCCTTAATAATCTTCATCCTCAGACCTTCATCCGCCAACACTTGTTTATAATAATCTATGAGTTTAAGTAACTCGTCATATTCTTCTCTGATTTTGTCTCTTTCAAGACCTGTTAGTTTTTGTAATCTCAGATCAAGTATGGCTCGTGCCTGAATTTCGGAAAGTTGAAAATTACTCATCAACCCTTCCCTGGCCTCTTCCACCGTCTTGGAATTTCGGATCAGGCTAATCACTTCATCCAGGTGATCCAATGCAATTAACAATCCCTCAAGAATATGTGCTCTTTTCTCAGCCTGTTCCAATTCGTACTGTGTACGTCTGACGACCACTTCGTGCCTGTGATTCACAAAATGCTGAATGATTTGTTTCAGGTTGAGCGTGCGTGGACGCCCCTTCACCAGAGCAATGTTGTTTACATTAAACGAAGTTTGTAATTGAGTATATCTAAGTAACTTATTTAAAACAACATTTGCCAGAGCATCTTTTTTGAGAATTATCACAATTCTCATTCCGCGCCTGTCGGATTCATCGTTCACATAGGATATTCCTTCAATTTTTTTCTCGTTTACGAGGTCGGCAATTTTTTTGATCAGCTCCGCTTTATTTACCAGGTAGGGTATTTCATTTACCACTATGGTTTCCCTGCCGGTGGAAGAAACCTCCACGTCGGTTTTGGCTCTTACCATTACTCTCCCCCTTCCGGTTTCATAAGCCTCCTTTACCCCCTGATACCCGTAAATAATACCCCCGGTGGGAAAATCCGGAGCTTTGATTATCTCCGTGAGTCTCTCAATACTGACCTCATTGTCGTCGATATAGGCATTTATGGCATCGATGGTGTCAGATAGGTTATGAGGGGGCATATTGGTTGCCATTCCAACGGCAATTCCGGAAGCTCCGTTTACCAGCAAAAGGGGTATTCTTGTTGGAAGCACGCTGGGTTCTTCCAGGGTATCATCGAAATTCAACTGGAAATCAACGGTGTTTTTGTCCATGTCCATCATGGTTTCCTCGGCGATCCTTTCCAGTCTGGCTTCGGTGTACCTCATTGCTGCAGGACTGTCCCCGTCTACCGAACCAAAGTTACCCTGGCCGTTTACCAATGGATAACGCATAGACCAGGTTTGGGCCATTCTGACCATAGCATCATACACCGAGCTGTCGCCGTGGGGATGGTACTTACCTAAAACCTCCCCCACGATCCTGGCCGATTTCTTAAAGCCTCGATTGGATGCCAGGCCCAGGTCCTGCATCCCGTACAAAACTCTCCTGTGAACCGGTTTTAATCCGTCCCTGACGTCCGGCAACGCTCTGGAAACAATAACCGACATTGAATAATCAATGTAGGCCGATTTCATTTCCTCTTCAATATTGATCTTTAATATTCTCTCTCCTTCTGCCATAAATCAATTCAATTTAAGATAAAAAAACTCTGCTTTTGTCTGTTTAACAGTGACTTTGAACAGACCTACGAAATTAATCATTTCCTGCTAAAAATCTGCATATTAGCCTTCAAATTATCAACATTGAACTGTTTATAATTGATTGTTGTTTTATTGCTATATTTGTACTGTAAATACTAAATTGGCTTTATAGAGGAATAACCATATGGATGCAAAATTTTCGCAACGAATACGTGATGTATTAAGCTACAGCAAAGAAGAAGCTGTTCGGCTGGGAAACGATAACCTTGGAATCGAACACCTTTTTCTAGGAATTTTAAGAGATGGAGAGGGACTAGCCATAGATATTCTGCTCTCATTGGGTGCAGAACTCTTTGATCTGAAAAAACAGGTCGAAGATTCGATCAGAGTAAAAAAGGCACGGAATCTCTACGGAGTTGATGACCTGCCCCTTCAGAAAAGTACGGAAAGGGTGTTAAAGCTGGTTTATTTGGAAGCCAGAGCCCTTAAGGATAAGATGATCGATACCGGTCATCTGCTTTTGGCCATCATGAAAGATGAGAACAATTATGCTACACAGGTACTTAACGAAAAGGGGATTTTTTATGAAGAGGTGAAATCCCAGCTTGAATTGCCCGAAATTGAGAATAAGGCAGATTTTCCGGGTGATGACGACGATGAAAGCAAAGGTCCCTTTGGTTCGAACAAACCCGGAAATCCCGGCAACCAGAACAAAAGCTCAGATACTCCCGTACTTGATAATTTCGGAATAGACCTCACCAAGGCTGCCGAAGAAGGCAGACTGGATCCGATCGTGGGGCGGCAAACCGAAATTGAACGACTGGCACAGATCCTTTCGAGGAGAAAAAAGAACAACCCGATTCTGATCGGGGATCCGGGGGTTGGAAAATCAGCCATCGCTGAAGGCCTCGCAAACAGGATCATTCAAAGAAAGGTGTCAAGGGTGCTTTTTGATAAACGGGTCGTTACCCTTGATCTTGCATCCATTGTGGCCGGTACAAAGTATCGTGGTCAATTTGAAGAAAGGATGAAAGCCATTCTTAATGAGCTGGCTAAAAACAACGATATCATCCTTTTCATTGATGAGATCCATACCATTGTTGGAGCAGGAGGTGCAACCGGTTCACTCGATGCAGCCAATATGCTAAAACCTGCCCTCGCCAGAGGGGAAATTCAGTGCATAGGTGCAACCACGCTGGACGAATACCGTCAGCATATCGAAAAAGACGGTGCACTCGAAAGAAGGTTCCAGAAAGTTATGGTCGAACCTACCTCAATGGAAGAAAGTATTGAGATTCTCAATAATATCAAAGACCGATATGAGGACCACCATAATGTTACCTACACTCCCGAGGCCATTGATTCCTGTGTGAAACTGACTCAAAGGTATATTACCGACAGGCACCTGCCCGACAAAGCCATTGATGCGCTTGACGAGGCCGGATCAAGAGTGCATATCTCAAACATTGTGGTCCCGGAAAGGATCGTGAAAATTGAAGAAGAAATAGAGGAAACCAAGAAAGAAAAGATTCGCGCCGTAAAAAATCAAAATTTTGAAAGGGCAGCCAGCTACAGAGATAAGGAAAAAGAACTATTAGAGGTTCTTGAACAAGAGAAGATCAAATGGGAAAAAGAACTCGCAAGTAACCGGGAAATAGTTGATGCGGAAAAAGTTGCAGAGGTTGTTGCAATGATGACCGGCGTGCCCGTTCAAAGAATTGCCCAGGCCGAAGGGACCCGACTTCTAAAAATGTCCAGTGAAATCAAGAACCAGGTTATTGGCCAGGAAGAGGCGATCGACAAAATTGTACGTTCTATTCAAAGAAACCGTGCCGGACTTAAAGATCCGAATAAACCCATTGGAACCTTCATTTTTCTGGGACCAACCGGAGTCGGAAAAACACAACTTGCAAAAGTGCTTGCCCGCTACCTGTTCGATTCCTACGACAACCTGATTCGAATCGATATGAGTGAGTATATGGAGAAATTCTCCGTTTCCAGGCTTGTGGGTGCTCCTCCGGGATACATCGGATATGAAGAAGGAGGTCAGCTTACTGAAAAAGTAAGACGTCGCCCCTATTCCGTTATACTTCTTGATGAGATCGAAAAAGCCCATCCCGATGTTTTCCATATTCTTTTACAAGTGCTGGATGAAGGACAATTGACGGATAGTCTTGGAAGAAGAGTCGATTTCCGGAACACCATTGTGATCATGACATCCAACATCGGAACCCGGCAACTCAAAGATTTCGGATCTGGGGTGGGATTTAATACCAAAGCCAGACAGGAAGCTGCCAATGATCATGCCAAGGGTGTGATCCAAAAAGCACTGAAAAGGGCTTTCGCTCCGGAATTCCTGAATAGGATCGATGATGTTGTGCTATTTAATACCCTCAGCAAAGAGCATATTTATAAGATTATCGATATCGAACTGAAGGGACTGTTTGAAAGGGTGCACGGATTGGGATATGACATCAAAATATCGCAGCCCGCAAAAGATTTTGTGATCGAAAAGGGTTATGACATCCAGTTTGGAGCCCGCCCCCTCAAACGAGCAATTCAAAAATATCTCGAAGATCCCATGGCCGAAGCAATCATTAAATCTTCTGTAGGCGAAGGAGATACGCTTTCGGTAGGGCTTGATGCCAAAAAAGAAAACATCAAGATTAAAGTGATAAAGGGAAAAAGTCCCAAGATCGAAGAAAAATCGAACTCAGGGAATAACGAAGAGAATTAATAAATAGAACGAAAAACCCCTTTGAATCTCCAAAGGGGTTTTTTATTTCTCAATCCTTCCAAAAAGATCAAACTCCAGCGCATCAATAATGGTGGCCGTATAAAACTCTCCCTTCCTTAAGGAGTGGCCATTCTTTGAAATCAAAATTTCATTGTCCACCTCGGGCGAGTCATACTCTGATCTTGCAATCATAAATTCACCCTCCTCGGCATCCACGATCACTTTTAATTTCTTTCCTATTTTTTCAAGATTCTTCTCCAGGGATATTTGCTCCTGAATTGCCATTAATTCATCCCTTCTTTCCCCTGCACGCGCCTGAGATACGTCATTTTTCAATTTAAATGCAGGGGTATCCTCTTCATGGGAATAAGGAAAAACTCCAAGGCGGTCAAACTTTGTTTCAAGAACAAATTTTTTAAGTTCCTGATAAGCGCCTTCACTCTCACCGGGAAACCCGGTGATCAGAGTGGTTCTCAACGAGACATCAGGAATCTCTTTTCTGAATTTTTCGATAATTTCGTATACCTCCCGGCTTCCATGTCCGCGGTTCATCCTTCTCAGTATGTCCTCATTAATATGCTGAACCGGAATATCCAGGTATTTGCAGAGATTTGGGAAATCCTTCATAAGAGCAATTACCTCATCGGCAGGAAAAGATAAGGGATAGGCATAGTGTAGCCTGATCCATTCTGCACCGGAAAATCTGCAGAGCTTTTCGAGTAGCTCAGGTAGTTTACGGGATCCATATAAATCTGTTCCATAGGTAGTAATATCCTGGGCAATAAGAATGAGTTCCTTTACCCCTTCCTGTACAAGCTGACTCGATTCCCTTACCAGATCATCCATTCCTACAGACTTTTGCCTGCCCCGAATGGAGGGTATGGCGCAGAAGGCACAGTTTCGGTTACAACCTTCAGAGATCTTTAAATAAGCATAGTGTGGCAGAGTCTGAATGGTCCTCCTGTATAATTCACCCACATGGTATTGAGAATTTAATTCCTGCAATACAAATCTCAGGTCATCCACCCCAAAAAAAGCATCAACTTCAGGAATTTCTTTTTTCAAACTTTCTTTGTAACGCTGGGATAAACACCCCATAACATAAAGCTTGTCAATAAATCCTTCCTTTTTTGATTCAGCATATTGAAGAATGGTCTCTACAGATTCGGTTTTGGCATCAAGAATAAAACCGCAGGTGTTAATGATCACGATATCCGTAAACTCATCTGCGTTGTGCAGAAGAGTATGACCATTTTGCTGAAGCTGGTATATTAGTCTTTCAGAATCAACAAGATTCTTCGCACACCCCAGGGTTACCAAGTTAATTTTCATTCTTGAAGACTAACTAAAAAGGGATTCAACAAATAATTTCCGGTCAAAGATCTGCAGGTCTTCCATTTTTTCGCCGATACCAATGTATTTAACCGGGATCTTAAATTGATCGGAAATCCCGATTACCACTCCTCCCTTGGCTGTTCCATCCAGTTTCGTAAGGGCAAGAGAGTTAACTTCCGTAGCTTTTGTAAATTGTCTTGCCTGCTCAAAGGCATTCTGACCGGTGGAACCATCAAGGACCAGTAGCACTTCGTTGGGGGTATCCGGAATAACCTTTTGCATCACCCTTTTTATTTTGGTAAGCTCATTCATTAGGTTTACCTTGTTATGGAGCCTGCCGGCGGTATCTATGATCACTATATCGGCATTTTTGTTTTTTGCCGACGAAAGGGTATCGAATGCCACCGATGCAGGATCCGCGCCCATCTTTTGTTTAATCAGTTCCACACCCACACGTTCGGCCCATATGGTAAGCTGGTCAACCGCAGCAGCCCGGAAAGTATCGGCTGCACCAAGAATAACTTCCTTCCCGGCGTTTTTATAGTGATAGGCAAGCTTGCCAATGGTGGTGGTCTTTCCTACCCCATTTACCCCTACCACCATAATTACATAAGGTTTTACCGGCAAATCTTCACTAAAATCGGTAACATAGTCAAGGTTATTCTCTTCGAGAAGGCTCGCAATTTCATCTTTTAGTATACTATTCAATTCATTGGTATTCATATACTTATCCCTGGAAACCCGCTCCTCGATCCGCTGAATGATCCTTAAGGTAGTCTCTACTCCCACATCGGAAGTAATCAACACCTCCTCGAGATTGTCAAGAACTTCATCGTCAACTTTCGATTTTCCGACAACAGCCCGGGAAAGTTTTTTAAATACACTTTCTTTGGTGACTTCAAGACCTTTCTCTAGATCCTGTTTTTTATTTTTAGTAAAAATACCCATTGAGTTTTCAGATAATGAGCCTTAAAAATACAAAAAAAGCTTTCCTTTCAGAAAGCTTGAAAATATCTTAAATCGTGCCCTATTTTAGTTATTGAAGAAATCTTTGATATGTTCAATGTTTACCATTTCTTCTTCAAAGGCATAGGATTCTGAATCTCCGGGCTTCACCATCTTGATACATTTTACAAAGTTTTTGGTTTTTCCGGTTTGCAAGGTTGCAACTACTTTCTTTGCCATTTTTCTTCAGTTTATTTGATTTCTTTATGAACGGTTACCTTCTTGAGGATAGGATTATACTTCTTGAGCTCAAGTCTTTCGGTGGTGTTTTTTCTGTTTTTGGTTGTAATATAACGTGAAGTTCCGGGCACACCGCTTTCTTTATGCTCTGTACACTCAAGAATTACCTGGACCCGGTTACCTTTACCTTTTTTTGCCATTTCCTACAGTATTAATATTTTGTAATATATCCTTTTGCTTTTGCCTCTTTTAATGCATTGCTTATGCCAACCCTGTTAACAATTCTGAGACCTTTGGCCGAAATTTTAAGATCAATCCAACGATCTTCCTCCGGAAGGTAGAACTTTTTGGTAAAGAGATTTGGGTAAAAACGCCTTTTGGTCCTCTTTTTCGAGTGAGAAACATTATTCCCCACCATCATCTTTTTACCGGTTATCTGACAAACACGTGACATTCTATGATTTTTTATCGGTTTTTAAAACAGTTCGCAAATTACGGGAATTTCCTTCAATTATTCAAATTTTCAATGATATTTTTCTTTCCAATTCGTCCCTCCCCCGATTTCATCCCTTGTTCGGTAAGTTTTACCTTCTCCGGCGAAGTCTAAAGAATATCAAGTATGAGCTTTCTTAACAGATTAAGAGCAGTATACGAGGCCCGTTCAACGGTTCGCAAACGGTTTTCCCCGAAATTATACTTATGGGAAATGACTCTTTCCCCTCTGGAAACCGCTATCCATACTGTACCTACCGGCTTCTCCGGAGTTCCGCCTCCCGGACCCGCTACCCCTGAGGTGGCCAGTCCGTATTCTGTCATATATCTTTTTCCAATGTTCAATGCCATGGCTTCCACTACTTCTTTACTCACTGCTCCGTATTGCTGAATAAGATGTTCAGGAACATCAAGCTCCCTGATCTTGATATCATTTGAATAAGCCACTGAAGCGCCCTTAAAATAGGCAGAGCTGCCGGGTACAGAGGTAATTAGGTAGGCAAGGTTACCTCCGGTGCAGCTTTCTGCTATGGCAAGACTCTCACTATTGGCGGTTAACAACTTACCAATAACCTCCTGCAAGCTTTCGTCATCAAAGCCAAAAATATCCTCCGGAATAATGCTTTTAAGTCCGTCGATTTCATGTTGTATACTCTTTTCCAGTGCGATTCGACTACTGCCGGTCGCCGTGAGCCTTAGTCTAACGATTCCGGGTCGTGGAAGATAGGCCAGTTTTAGGTTGCCCGGAAGACCAAGTTCCCAGTCTTTGATCCTGGCGGCCAGCATGGATTCCGGGATTCCCTGGGTCATTATGGTTTTATGGACCACCACACTTCCATTTAGCCTGGCTATTATTCTGGGAACAATCTCAGAGCTTACAATTTCTTTCATTTCATAAGGTACTCCCGGAAGGGATACGAATATGGTCCCATTTCTCTCAAACCACATTCCAGGAGCAGTGCCGTTGATATTTCTGAGGGGAGTACAGTATTCCGGGATGAGTGCCTGTTTCCGGTTAATCTCATTCAACACGAAACCTCTCAACCTGAATAGTTTTTGTATATGATCCAGTACTTCCTTACTTTCAACCAGCTGACAATTAAAATACTCAGCAAGACTTCCTTTCGTAATGTCATCCCTGGTGGGTCCGAGCCCACCCGTAAGGATGACAAGGTCAACCCTCCCTTCAAAATCTTTCAAGGTTGAATGTATACTTTCACGATTATCTGAAATGGATCGGATTTCATGAATCTGCAGGCCGATAAGGCTCAAGCTCTCCGCAATAAATGCTGAATTACTGTCGATTATCTGACCAATCAGAATTTCATCCCCAATAGTGATAATTGCTGCTTTCATAAAAAAATAAAAAGACAAAGATAGCACTCTGATAGGAATCCTCCATGCATCACAAAATACTTAATTAAGGAACCCGGCGAAAGTATAATTGGGATTACCGCACTTGTTTACGCTAAAACCCGGGCAAACTAAGTCATGCTAAAAAAATAGCCGAATTCAATGAAACAGGAATTGCACAGAGACAATCGTGATTACTGAATTTGGTTATCTTTGGGCAAATTTTAGCAATGCTGACAGATCATACCGGAGAATTCGCAGCACTCTTGGTTGCCGTATTTTGGACCATAACCGCACTTGCATTTGAATCTGCTACCCGTAAAGTTGGTTCTGTACCGGTCAATATAATCAGGCTTATTCTGGCTTTGGTTTTTCTGGGAATATTAAATTTTATCCGGAGAGATCTTTTTTTTCCCACGGATGCTGATTCTTATAACTGGATCTGGTTATCCATATCGGGCTTAATCGGTTTTGTTATCGGAGACCTTTTTCTTTTCAGGTCCTATCCTCTTGTAGGCTCCTGGTTCGCCATGCTGATCATGACACTGGCCCCCCCCACTGCTGCCATCCTTGGATTTTTTATTCTGGGGGAGAGAATGAGTTATGCGGCTCTTATAGGTATGATTCTTACCCTTTCAGGGATTGCTCTTGCCATCTTCAGCCGCAGATCCGGAACCGATAAGGTGAGCCTGAATAAGCCCGTAAAGGGCATTCTGTACGCATTTATCGGGGCTGTCGGACAGGGAAGTGGTATTGTTTTCAGTAAGCTGGGAATGAAGGATTACGATCCGTTTGCTGCTACACAGATAAGAATTATTGCAGGGATCCTGGGTTTTATGGTTGTGATTAGCTTATTAAAAAGATGGGACCGGGTATTTTCTGCTTTATCCCACAAAAAAGCGATGCAGGGAATTACCACGGGCGCGTTTTTTGGACCTTTCCTGGGAGTTTCCTTCTCCCTGGTGGCGGTAAAATTTACTCAGACGGGCATAGCATCTACCCTTATGGCCCTTGTACCTATTATGATTATTCCTCCATCCGTTATGATATTCAAACACAAAATCACCCTTAGAGAAATGATTGGTGTGGTACTAAGTGTTTCAGGAGTTGTATTTTTCTTCCTGTAAGCAGATTTCTCTTCATTTTTTTGTAAGCAGTTTCTGTCTGCACCCGTCAAATCTTTAGATAAACACAATAAAACTTAATCTTTCACCGATTGTTTAAAAAGTATATGATAAAATGAGAACAACACTGATTATAATGTCAATAGCTCTGATATTTCAGACCTCTTGTGCACAGAGTGAAAAAGAAAGTACGAATATGAAATCAGAAGAAAAAACCATGGGACCTGCCGAAGGCAATTTTTACAATAAATTAACCGAGTTTGAAGAATATGTGATCTTGGATAAGGGAACCGAGAGACCGTGGACCGGGGAATTTACCGATCATAAGGAAAAAGGAACCTATATCTGCAAAAGATGTAACGCCCCATTGTATGAATCGGCCGATAAGTTTAACTCTCACTGCGGATGGCCAAGTTTCGATGATGAAATTGACGGTGCGGTAAAACGACAAGTGGATGCGGATGGAAGAAGAACCGAAATTATCTGTGCAAATTGCGGCGGGCATTTGGGACATGTTTTTCTGGGAGAAGGTTTTACCCCGAAGAATACCCGGCATTGTGTGAACTCGGTTTCAATGGACTTTGTGGCTGCCGGAGAACCCCTTCCGGAGATGATTCGAACCGGAAAATGATCCTCTACCCTTCAGTTTCCTTAAGTGCTCTGACTCTTTGTAAAAGAGGGGGATGAGAGTAATGAAAAAATACATACAGAGGATGAGGGGTGAGATTGCTTAAATTATTGGATGTTAGTTTTTTGAGTCCGGAAATTAAAGGTTCGGCCCGAAAATGTTTTGCTGCAAAGCGATCGGCCTCATACTCATTCTTTCTGCTGAAAATATTCATGATTAAGCCCAACAATATTGAGATAGGGGTATACAAAATACCAAAGGCGATCAGGGATATGTGGAAATTTGGTTCCTCGACTCCCAAAGCTGAGGATAATCCGGGATTATCGAGAAACTGGCTGAACAAGAAAAGGGTAAGGCCTGTCTGAATGATTCCCAGCAAGGTACTGCTGAGTGTATGTTTCTTTTTATAATGACCGATCTCATGCGCCAGAACGGCAATGATCTCCTCCTTATCCAGGTCTTTGATTAAGGTATCGTAAAGAACTATCCTTTTCTTTGATCCCAGCCCCGTAAAATAGGCATTGGCCTTGGTTGAGCGTTTGGAACCGTCAATTACATATATATTTTTCAGGATAAATCCCGTTCTTTCACTAAACTCTTCTATGGCAGTCCGTAACTCACCCTCTTCCAAAGGGGTTTGTTTGTTGAAAAGCGGTACAATAAGGTTTGAGTAAAACATGGTCATAAATATCATAAATCCAGAAACCAGTGCCCATGACCATATCCAGAAGTTTTTACCGGTTAGCTGATAAAACCAGATTACCAGGGCCAGGATCCCTCCTCCCAGAATTGCCCCAAGGATCCATCCTTTTAGTTTATCTGTGATAAATGTAAGAGGAGTGGTTTTGTTGAACCCGAATTTTTCCTCAATCACAAAGGTATCATATACGGAGAAAGGAGTATTCAGGATATCGGAAGCAAGCATTAGGATTCCAAAAAAAACCAGAACGGTAAAAATGTAGTGATGGGTCAGTTCGTATGCAAGTTCATTAACAAAAGCAAATCCGTCCAGGAATAACATCAGGAGGATCACAATCAGGCTGAAGGTGCTGGTAAGGAATCCAAATCGTGTATTTACCCTTTTATATTCCTGCGATTTTCGGTATCGCTCGTTCTCATATACGTCCTTAAGTTCATCGGGAAGGGTTTTACTTGTATGACTAAGATTCAAGCGGTCCAACCATCTTTCCAGGATAAATCCAAGAATCAGAATTACAAGGATAACGATAAAGTATGGATTATTCATAATCGTTGATTTTATTGAGGCGAGGGACTTTCGCCAATTTGTTTACGGATGGTCTCCATATCAGAAATAAACTTTCTCAATTCCTTAAGGTACAATTTTGCCACTCCTGAATTGGATTGGATTTCCAAAGCAGCTTCCAGAAAGCCAACTGCCTTTTCGGGTTCTCCCCTTCTTTCATGGATAACGGCAAGGTTGTAGAGGGACTTAAATTTTCGAAGATTAGAGGCATATTTTACCTGGTCAATCAAATACTCTGTATCGAGTGAACGATCCTCCCTTCCGTCATTCAGATCGAAATAGAGTCTTTCGGTTCTTTTCCACTGCGGACTTATTGAGAGTGTATATTCCTCTCCAGCAAACCAGAAGGCTTCTCTTATTGCATCCACCAGGTCCGTCAGGTTTTCTTCAGCCCTGCTTCGGTATCGTCCGGTTGCAGACCAATAAAGGGTATCTGATTGCAATTTCTCATTCAGCAACCCCTGTTCAGGATGATAGATCCTCCACAAAAGTTTTCGTTCTACTCCGCGGATTGCCATTACTTCAGTGAGATTAAAAAGAAGAAAATCATCTTCAGAAGCCTCAACGTATTCATATTCAATAAAATGTCTCATTGAATAATACTCTAACGCT
>CAZNFR010000006.1:0-70046 GCA_964572225.1 uncultured Bacteroidaceae bacterium | reverse complement strand
TGGGCATTGGATGTTAAAGGTGCCAGAGCTATTATTATCAGGATAATTCCGGTTAGCAAATGTCTTTTCATCATTACATTATTTATTTAAGGGTATGTTAGTTCCCGTATTTTGCCGAACCTGAGTCAGAAAAAAAGCTGAGGTTTTGTATACGGGATTCATAATGAAAATATTTTGGTTTATGAAATGTAGTTAGTTCTGATTTCTATGATTTTTTTCTTCAATTCTTCAAATACTTCAGGGGTTATACGGATTTCTGAATCTGATTTCAGAGTGGTAACATTGGTTTTTGGGTCTTCAACCGCAGTTATTTCTGATTGTTCAATGACAATTTTGTCAAATATCACCTTCAATTCTGAAACATCTTCAAGTACTGACTGTACTTCAACGCTTTCCTTATTGTTTTCAAGCAGACTCATAACAATATTCATAGAAAGTTTTTGATCGACAATCCTTTCCACAAGCTTGTTATCTTGCAGATTTGCATTGCTTTTTACGAGACCGCTTGCAAGGTATAACCCTTCCACCCAACCCCCAACCAAAATGATGGCCGAAGTAGCCTGCAAACCTCTGTCTTCAAGAAATGAGCTGGAGTTGAGAAGGGTTTCTGAGATAATATCAATGATAATATCTCGGTTATTAATATTCTCTTCTAGCCTCTGAATGGTTTGATCATCAATAGCATCAAGAATTTCCAATCCGTCGGCCATTTTCTTGGCTGCATTGATATAATTAAGCGTTGCCTGGGTTTGGTCAAAAAGGCTGGCGTAACTAAGATCGGTGAGGTAAATGCCTAGATTGAGAGCCATTTCCAAATTAGTGTTGTAGTTGTCCGCGTTGCCAACCGGATTGAGCAACCTCTCATCATAGGTAGCATTTGCATTCTTAATCAGCATCGCTGTCTCAAGAGGAGAGGGCAGGGAGTAAAAAATTCGTTTGGCTGTATTTATTTTTCCCACCAGATCATCATCCAATTCAGTATTGAAATCATCATTGATTTCTGAATCATTGGATTTATTCCTATCCGAGTTACAACCGGCCAACATTAACCCTAAAAATCCCGCAAAAAAGAATGCTTTTTTCGAGTTGTCCAAAAATTTACTATTCATAAAGATCGGAGTTTATTGTTCTGATTCTGAATGCCTTTATACTTGAAGTAAAATTAATACTTTTTTTAAAACTACAAAATTGCATGGCCCGGACATAAACACGAACAAATATATAAATTAGATTGAAGTCCCGGACCAATTTTTTTAATTATTGTGTTGAAAACTCCGTTACTATACGTATAAGGCAGATAAGGGTTTAGTGGAGAGGGAATAATTTTCAGTTAGGTTACAACAAAAAAGGCGGATTAAGAATCCGCCTTTTCTAATTCATTGTAAGCCTTAGTACTGCCTGGACTTTACCAGTTTTCCGTTCTCATCATATTCATTCCAGGTACCAGTACGTTTTCCGAAGAGGTATTCCATTTCATATCGCAAGACTCCATTTTCATCCCAAATAAGCCAGTCGCCATGTTTTTGATTGTCCGTATACGATGCCTGACCAATTTTTATACCTTTCTTGTTGTAGGTAGACCAAACCCCGTCGAATTTTCCGTTTTTATAATGTCGTATTTCCTTGATCTTTCCGTTATCAAAGAAAATTCTTGAAGTACCATTCAGAAGTCCGTTCTCAATCCTGAGAATTTTCTTAACCATTCCATCTGAAAAGAATTCCTGATAGGTACCTGAATAGAGGATATTATTATCGGCATAGAACTTCCCATCATCTCCCTGAGTTACCTGAGCGTTTGCCAGGAAGAAAGTGAAAATAAATACGAGATTAAATATGAATGTTTTCATGACCTTAAGCTTTAAAGATTCTTACTTTTTATACGATCAAAGTTAACTTTAGTTCATATTAAATTAACATTTAATTAATGCAAAGGTAACATAAAGTTAACAGATCGGCAAATATTCAATCTTAAATATGCTTAAAGAGTCTTATTATTTTATGAAAAGCTTGGTTTCTGTGGATTCCAGCATTCTTCCCACGAAAAATGCACTGATATTCACCGATAAAAGATCTTCCATAAGATCAACTGCATGCTTTTCAGGAAGGCTTATTAACAAGCCTCCGGAGGTTTGTCCGTCGCATAGTAGATCCTTCAGGTATTCGGGAAGTGAATTTTTCCAGTCCACATAGGCTTCATAGTATTGTCTGTTGTTACGGTTTCCTCCACTTAGTACTCGTTGAGAGGCAAGTTCTCTGGATCCTTCCAGGAATTGAATACTTTCGGAGGAGACTTCAGCACTGAGTCGAGAAGCGAGGCACATTTCATAAAGATGCCCAATCAGTCCAAATCCGGTGACGTCGGTGCAGGAATTTATTGGATATTTCATCATTAAGTCTTTAGGAACTTTGTTAAGTTCTCTCATACATTGATACAGGGCTTCCTCCTGCAAAGAGCTGAGCAGGCCTCTTTTTAAGGCTGTGCTTAATATACCGGTACCAAGAGGTTTGGTTAGCATAAGGACATCGTTCGGTTTGGCTCCGGAATTGTAAAGTATTTTTTTGGGCTCGGCAAAGCCGGTGACTGCCATACCGAACAAGGGTTCGGTATTTTCAATACTGTGTCCCCCAAGTATGGATATGCCGGCTTCCCTTGCAACATTTTGTGCTCCTGCAATAATTTTTTCAAGTATTCCCGGATCCAGCCTTTGATGAGGGAATCCGACAATATTAAGGGCGAACACCGGGTCTCCTCCCATGGCGTAAATGTCGCTCAGAGCATTGGCGGTGGCAATTTCGCCAAAACGTACAGGATCATCCACAACCGGGGTGAAAAAATCAATCGTCTGAATAACTGCAGTTTTCTCATCCAGTTTGTAAACTGCTGCATCCTCAGAGTTTTGATGACCGGCAAGAATATTTTTATCGCTATAGGTATCGAGATTTTTGAATATTCTGTCAAGTAATCCGGGTGCAATTTTACATGCACAACCCAGGCCATGAGTATATTGGGTTAGCCTTATTTTTTCAACCAGAGGTTCAGGTTGGACCTGTTTGGATTTTCCTCTGAGTTTTTCAACTGCAATACATATTTGGTCCACAGCATCCAGAATTTCGTTTTCCTTGTTATCCCGGCCAGTGGAAAAACGGATGGTTGATAAGGCATCTGCGTTGGTTAGCCCTATGGATTTAAGGGTGGGGGAAATAAAAACATCATTGGCATGGCAGGCAGCACCAGGAGATGCGGCCACCCCGGAAAGTTCAGAGAGCAGGGTATTTGCATCTATTCCTGGTATTAGTAGGCTAAGCGTATTGGGAAGTGCATTTTCAAAGGGTGTATTGCTTTTTACATCGATTAGTCTTTTGTGTAATTGATTCCACAAGAGGTCCCTGTACTTTCGTTCCTTACCAATGTCTTTATTTAAATATTTCTTTGCAATGGCAGAGGCAGCCCCCAAGCCGGCAATCTGTATGGTATTCTCCGTTCCAGGTCTGAGGTTTTGCTCATGGTCTGCCCCTTCCAGTATCTTTTTAATCCTTGTCCCCTCTTTCATATATAAGGCTCCAATTCCTTTCGGCCCATAAAACTTATGCCCTGCAATACTTAAGAGACTAACGCCCAATGCCTTAACATCGACAGTAATTTTTCCAACGGTTTGTGCTGCATCGGTATGAAATAATAAGCCATGCTCCATTGCGATTTGAGCAATGTCAGATATGGGTTGAATTGCACCGGTTTCATTATTAGCATGCATGATGCTGATAAGAATCGTATCTGCTTTTAATTCACGGTAAATTTCATCCGGATCCACGATACCCTCATGGGAGACCCCGACCCTTGATATTTCCATCCCTGATTTCTCAAGCCGGTTACATACTTCCCTTACGGCAGGATGTTCAATGGCACTGGTAATAATATGCCCTCCCTTATGCCCATAAAGTTCTGCCACTCCTCTGATTGCCATATTATTGGACTCGGTACCTCCACTGGTGAAAATGATCTCGGTTGAGCTACAATTAATTAGTTCAGCCAGCTGTTGCCTTGCCCTTTCAATTATTTTTCTACTTTGAATACCGTAAAAATGGGCACTTGAGGGATTTCCAAAGTTAGTCTTCATAACCTCGGACATAACCTCAATCACTTCCGGATCCAAAGGTGTGGTGGCGTTATAATCCAGGTATACGGGTTTTTTTTCAGAGGCAATCATCGTTTGGATGTCTGGGCTTATTCAATTCGTAATGTTTCATTTTTTTTGTTGAAGAACCTGCAGAATGGTTGAAGTCCACATTCCCCGCACCTGGGTTTTCTGGCTTGACATACATATCTTCCATGAAGGATTAGCCAATGATGAGCCAGAGGGATAAGTTCTTCCGGGATGTATTTTAAAAGTTGCTTCTCGGTCTCCAGGGGAGTTTTGGCGCCAGTGGTGAGTCCGATCCTCGCCGAAACCCTGAAGACATGCGTATCTACTGCTAGTGCGGGAAGATTGAACACCACAGAGGCAATAACATTGGCTGTTTTTCTGCCTACCCCCGGAAGCTTTTGCAATTCATCGACATTATCGGGCACTATACCCCCGAATTCTTTGATGAGGACTTTAGCCATACCCGACAGATTCTTCGCTTTATTATTGGGATAAGAACAAGATTTTATATACTCAAATACTTCATCCTTTTCAGCTTCACTAAGAGTTAAGGGATCAGGAAACCGCTTAAAAAATGAGGGAGTTATCATATTGACCCTTTTATCGGTGCATTGTGCAGACAGGATAACTGCAACCAAAAGTTCATAGGGATTACGATACAATAACTCCGTTTCAGCTACAGGCATATGTTCCTGGAACCAGGCGATAACCCTAATAAATCTTTCCTTCTTATTCATGAGTGCTAAAGTAATTAAAAAATATGTGCACTATCCATATTGCCTTCCGTGGAAAAAATGATCCAGGTGATTTGAAAATATCTTTAAATTATTCATAAATCTTTCCATTCAGCTTGCAAATGATAAGCAATATGTTTTATTTTGCATTTATTAATAAGATCAATCGCATGAATTTTAATCTGATATTCTGGTATTTCTATTATTTCTATTTTTTTCAGAAATAGTTGCCGGGATATCTATGGTATAAAGATAAAAACAGTCAATCCAGGTCCCGGTTTTTGCCGGGACTTTTTCATTTATAGTTATGAACAAAACAGGAACAAGCATTGCAAAAAGGATTGCCATTCAAGGGGGATTTGGAGCTTTTCATGAAATTGCGGCCATGCATTATTTCAGGGACCGGGATATTGAAATACTTCCCAGGAACACATTCAGGGATATGATGAAATCGCTTACCGGTCATCAGGTTGACTATGGTATAATGGCGATTGAAAACAGTCTTGCGGGTTCCATACTTCCCAATTATGGGTTGATCAAGGAATCCAGAATGACCATAATCGGGGAGATTTATCTGAGAATAAAGCAAAATCTGGTGGGTTTGCCCGGGCAAAAAGTGGAAGAGCTACGGGAGGTCTATTCCCATCCCATGGCAATACTTCAGTGTCAGTTGTTTTTCGATGATTATCCGGAAATAAGACTTATTGAAAGTGAAGATACAGCGCTAAGCGCAAAGGAGATTAGAGAAAAGAATCTGAGGGGAATTGGAGCTATTGCCAGTAAACTAGCTGCAGAAAAGTATGAACTGGAGATCATGGCAGCCGGTATTGAAACGAATAAGGTTAATTATACCCGTTTTCTGATCCTCAAGGAAATGAACGGAAATAAACCATCCATAGACAACGTGAATAAAGCCAGTATTCACTTTGACCTTTCTCACAAATCGGGTTCCCTTTCCAAGATTCTTTCCATTCTATCCTACTACGATCAGAACCTCACAAAAATACAATCCATGCCAATTATGGGAAGGGAATGGGAGTATCAGTTTTATGTGGATCTTATGTTTGAGGATTATGACTGGTATAAAAAGTCGATAGAAGCGATCCGGCCGTTTACAAGTGAGCTTGGAATCCTGGGAGAATACACAAAAGGTGAATCTATTATTGAATAAAAACAAAGTTATGGGCATAAATTTGAAAATTGAACCGTTAAGCCTTTGTGGCGAATGCATGAAAAGACCGATATTGATAGCCGGACCCTGCAGTGCAGAAAGTGAGGAGCAGGTTCTGGGAACTGCAAAAATACTATCAGGAAATGGAGTCAAAATCTTTAGAGCAGGGATCTGGAAGCCCAGGACTCGTCCCAATGCATTTGAGGGGGTTGGTTCTGAAGGTCTAAAATGGCTGAAATTAGTCAAGGAGGAAACCGGAATGCTCACCTCAACGGAGGTTGCAAATGTTAAACATGTTTATGAAGCGCTCAAAAACGGGATTGATATATTATGGATCGGGGCCCGAACCTCTGCCAATCCCTTTGCGGTTCAGGATATTGCCGATTCTCTTAAAGGGGTAGATATTCCTGTCCTGGTCAAGAATCCTGTGAACCCTGATGTTGAACTCTGGATCGGAGCCCTTGAAAGAATTAATAATGCCGGGATAACTCAGTTGGGAGCTATTCATCGGGGATTTTCAACCTATGATAAAACCCTCTTCCGCAATGATCCCCAATGGCAAATTCCCATTGAACTTAGAAGGCGTATTCCCCAGCTTCCAATTATCACCGATCCCAGTCATATATGCGGGAACAGGCAACTTCTCTACGATGTGTCTCAAAAGGCCATGGACCTGAATTTTGATGGACTGATCATTGAAAGTCATATAAATCCTGATAAAGCCCTTAGTGACGCAAAACAACAAATTACTCCCCTTGAGCTCCGAGAACTAATAGACCGATTGATTCTCCGAGACCCTGGTTCGGAGTTTCAGGTTGAACTAAGTCTGGCCGAATTAAGGGAGGAAATTGATAAGCTTGATGATAAGATTATTAATATATTTGAAAAAAGGATGAAGGTGGTTGAAGAAATTGGAAAGCATAAAAAGGATAATAACCTGACTATTCTTCAGTCCAAAAGATGGGATGACATTCTTCATAAACGGCTTAGTCTTGGAAGCAGGAAAGGTCTTAGTGATGAATTTATTCTCAAAGTCTTTCAGGCAATTCATCAGGAATCCATTAATCACCAAACCGTGGTAATGAACAAATCCGAGATTCTAAAGAATGAAGCAAATAAAGCTTGAAACCTCTGCAGGTAAAACGGAGATACTTATACCCGGAACCATTGATCTCCTGAATGATCTGCTGCCTCCGGAATCAACGATCATTCTCGCTGATGGTAATTATCTGAAGTTTCATGGTGGGAACCTGAAGGATTACCGGGTGATAAATCTGGGATCGGGCGAAAAGGTTAAATCTTTTGAATCCTATTATCGCGTTTTCGGTGAACTTCTTGAAAGGGAGGTGGACAGGACATGGAGGATTGTCGGGGCAGGGGGGGGGATTGCCACAGATCTGGCCGGTTTTGTTGCTTCAACCTACTTCAGAGGAATACCTTTTTCTTTTCTGGCAACTACCTTACTTGCCCAGGTCGATGCCTCCATCGGAGGGAAGAACGGGATCAACTATGAGGGTTATAAAAACCTTATGGGTGTTATCCGTCAGCCTGATTATGTAATTTGCGATATTAAGGCTCTCCGTACCCTTCCAAAAAAGGAATTTATCGGAGGTTTTGCTGAGATCATTAAATATGCTTTTATAAAACGAAAAGATTTGTTTCCCTTTTTGGATAAACATTTAGAGGAAGCTCTGGCCTTTGAAGAGGAAATCCTTGAAAAGCTGATTTTCGAATCTGCTTTTACAAAAAAAAGCATTGTGGAAAGTGATGTAAATGAAAAGGGAGACAGGAAATTGCTCAATTTTGGGCATACTTTCGGACACGCGCTGGAAAAATTGTACGGAGTATCCCACGGTGAAGGCGTTTCCATTGGGATGATGCTTGCCGCTAAATTGTCAGTGAAAATTGGACTGGCAGATAAATCAGTTCCTGCAAGTCTTGAAGAATTATTAATAAAGGCTGGTTTGCCGGTTGAAATGGAATTTGATAAAGATGCCATGATTGAAGCCATGAAAAAAGATAAGAAGAGGCAAAAGGATCAAATGCAGTTTATTCTCCTGCAGGATATTGGGAATGCGGTTATTCATAATATATCGGTATCCGAACTAAAAATTGCTTTCTCATGATTTGTGTCAGTCTGGGCGAATTAAGCAAGGAGATGGCTATTGAAGCTGTTCGTAAGTATGATTTTGTCGAGATCAGGGCCGATCTTCTTGACCTTGACCGGGAAGACCTTTCAGCCTTATTGAAATTGGCGGGAAAGGGGGTTTTTACCTTTAGACCCGAATATGCTGATGATGATAAACGTATGGAGCTTTTCAGGATGGCTGTTTCATATGGAGTCGAATACCTGGATATTGAGCTGGAAAGTCAACCCAAATTCCTCCAGCAAATTCTGGCCCTGGTAAAAAATTCCCAAACCAGGCTCATTATCTCATACCATGATTTTGAAGGTACACCCGGGAAGCATGAATTGGAGTCCATCCTCCGAAAATGCTATCAGTTAGGAGCAGATACGGCAAAGATTGCGACCCTGGTGGAATCGGAGAAGGATATTCTCTCCCTTTTCTCCCTCTATGACATTCCGGGTTCCAAGGTTATTCTTGGTATGGGTGATTTTGGGTTGATTACCAGGGTTGCCGCTGTTCCTATGGGCAGTGAATTCAGTTTTGCTTATCCCGATGAATCGAGGGCCACAGCCCCCGGGCAGCTTAGCTATAGGGAAATGATGGATATTAATTCAATATTAGGAGTAAAAGAGAAATGAACTCATTTGGAAGAATCTTCAGAGTCTCCATCTATGGTGAATCCCATGGAAATTCCGTCGGAGTCCTCATTGACGGTTGTCCCTCAGGCATAAGACTTACCAACGAGGATTTCAAAGAAGATCTCGGCCGCAGAAGAGCGGGGGCCAAGGGTACAACTCCAAGAAAAGAATTCGATATTCCCAGATTCATGAGCGGGATTTTCAGGGATAGAACCACTGGTGCTCCTATTAACATACAGTTTGAGAATACCAATACCCGTAGTAGTGATTATGAGAAAATCCGGGAGTTTCCAAGACCGGGTCATGCAGATTTCGTTGCGACCAAAAAATATGGAGGATTTGAAGACTACCGGGGCGGAGGGCATTTTTCAGGAAGACTTACTGTCGGACTTGTGGCTGCGGGGGTAATAGCCAAAAAAATCCTGGGAAGTATTGCCATAACCGCCAGCCTTGTTGAGGCAGGGGGATCTAAAAATATTAAGGAAGCAGTAGATCGGGCTGTCAATGAAAATGAATCCATTGGAGGGATTGTCGAATGCAGGGTTAAAAATCTTCCCATTGGCCTGGGTGAGCCTTTTTTTGATTCTGTGGAATCGCTTATTTCTCACATGATTTTTTCAATACCTGCAATCAAAGGTATTGAGTTTGGATCCGGATTTAATGCGGTTGCAATGAAGGGTAGCGAGCATAACGATAATATTCTGAACCACGAAGGAAAAACGGAGACGAATTATGCGGGAGGGATAAATGGGGGTATCTCCAACGGAAATGAACTTGTTTTTCGGGTAGCGGTCAAACCTACGAGTTCAACTTCTCAGCCCCAGAATACCCTAAATGTTAAATCAGGTAAGGTTGAATCCTTTCAGGTAGAAGGGAGACATGATAAATGCATCGCACTTAGAGTGCCCCCGGTGGTTGAAGCAGGAGTGGCCATTGTCCTTACCGATCTGATGATGCTTGAAAACAGAATAAATCGAATAATTGATAACGAGCCGAATTAAACTATGAGAATTGCAGTAATTGGAGCCGGAAATATGGGATCCTGGTTTGTCGAATCCCTTTGTCTTGATTATGAAGTAGGTGTTTATGATTCAGACAGGAATAAACTTAAGTACTTCTTTAATTCCAGAAAATTTCTTTACCTGGAGGAGCTTTTTGAATTCGATCCTGATATTTTGATCAATGCGGTAAGTTTGGGAAGTACCCTTAAAGTTTTTGACGAGATTATTCCTTATTTGAACGAGAAATGCATTGTTTCTGATATAACTTCAGTCAAGAACGGTTTAGCTGAATATTATCGTAAGAGTGGTCGCAGATTTGTCTCAACCCATCCTATGTTTGGGCCCACTTTTGCGAATGTGAAAGACCTGAGTGAGGAGAATGCCATAATTATTTCGGAATCAGAGGATGAAGGAAAGGAATTTTTCCGGAATTTTTACCGGAAAATGAAGCTCAATATTCATGAATATTCCTTCAGGCAACACGATGAAACTATTGCTTATTCCCTTTCTATCCCATTTTCCTCTACCATGGTATTTGCATCCTGCATGAAAGAGCAGGAAGCTCCGGGTACTACCTTCAAAAAGCACCTTGAAATAGCGAAGGGACTATTGTCGGAGGATGATTATTTGCTTTCTGAGATCCTCCTGAATACCCACAGCCTTGAACAAATCGAAAAGATCTCGGAGAGTCTTAATGCCCTTTTGGGAATGATAAAGGAGAGGGATAAAACCGGATTGGAAGAGTATTTTCAGATCCTGAGGACCAATCTAGGGCTTGTAGAGGAATAGGAAATCAGAGCTAATCCTCATTATGGCAGGTTATCATCAGGACTTTTGTTGTTTCAGAACTTACTTTGAACCGGTCATCGATCCTTTGACCCACAATCCAAATTATATCATCGCCACTGGCAAGAATCCAGGTGTCTTGTTTTTCAGGCAAGGATACTTTATTGTCTATAAAGAAATCACTTAATTTCTTCATTTCTTTCATACCCAGGGGGCGAAAATAATCACCGTGTTTCCATTTTCTGAGGATAAGAGGAAAAGAAACCTTGTCCAGATCGAGGCAGGCAATATTTTGATTCGAAGTCAGGACGAAGTCAGATCTGCTGAGCACATCGATTTCAAGGTTTATCGGTGTTGATAGGTTTTTCACCTCAGAATCGATGTAATATTTCCGGGGCGTATCCTCATTCTTTTCAATTTTCCTTAGAATAAAAAAATCTCTATCCTTTGTCAGTTCATATTCGCGGGAAAAGAATCTTTTTCCTGACTCGGAAAATCGGCTTTTATCAATGTCTCCGATCATTTTGCCGGAGAATCCATAATCGCTGAGTATCTCAAATAACCAAAGTGAAGAAAGTGGATTATTTCGTAGTTCATCCAACGAAATCAAAGTATGGTTTTCTTTTTTTGTTAGCAGGGCCTCTTTTTTTTCGGCAAGGATTTGATCGAAGATCCATTCCATTTGCTCAATCCTTCCTATATTTTCTTCCATGGTGGAAAGAAACCCGGGATTAAGGTCAGTGAAGATGGGAATGATCTCGTGTCTGATTTTATTCCGGGTATATTTCACCGACCTGTTGCTGGAATCTTCCCTCCAAACCAGCCTCCGGTTGATGGCGTATTCTTCAATTTGTTTCCTGTCGTATTTCAACAGAGGACGGATGATTTTTTGGTTCCTGTGTGGAATCGAAGTAAGTCCCTTAATTCCGGTTCCCCTTAGAAGATTAATAAAGAATGTTTCTATCCGGTCGTTTTTATTGTGAGCTACAGGTATGTAATCCCAATTCTCACTTTCTGCCAGTGAAGAAAACCAGGCGTACCTCAGAGTTCTGGCAGCCATTTGAACCGAGATTCTGTGATTCTCTGCAAAGGTCATGGTATCAAATAGTTTGACGTATGTTTTGCAATGATATCTTTCCCCGAGCTCCTGAACCAGATTTTCATCCTCATCCGATTCAGCGCCTCTCAAGCCAAAATTGCAATGGGCAATGCCGAACTCGATATTTTCCATCTGGGCGAAAAGGTCCAGCATTACTACAGAATCAATGCCTCCTGAAACTGCCAAAAGGAATCGGGATCCTTGGTTAACAGGGATGATTTCATTGAGGTATTGTGCAAAAGAGTTTTGCATTTTTTTGCTTAATATACTAAAAAAGAAAAACTAATCTATCTGATTTTCAAGGATTCAATTCCCAAAATAGTGTATAAAAACGGAACAGTTAACCTCAGATCCCGTCATTGAAATGGAATTATAACCGGTTTTCCAGGTCTGTAGTCTGGCGGACTCAATTTCTTTTCACCCGAAAATTGGAAATAGTCAGAGAAATTTAACCCATCCATATTAGGGTAAAAGGCAAACCGAAACTGAATGGTTGGGAAAACCAATCGTTCATTTCTAATTCTTAATCCTGCACCAATTCCAGAAAAAGCGTCCATATCTTTAAGTGCAACCTTATCGGTGCCCAGGAGAGCAAAATCCATAAATCCGAAATAAGCAAACTGGAAGCCAAAATGCTTCCTGGGGGCGAATAATACCCCTTCCAGTTTTAAGGTTATGCGTTGTTGGGCATTCAGGTAATCAAGATTCAAGCCTCTCACACCCTCTTTATCCGAAACCCGCAGTCGTTCTGTTCCAAAACGGTTTATACCCCGCGTATATCGGAAGTCTGCAAAATATCTGTATTTTAATTGCCTGATTATATACAAATTACTGAAATGGCTTAAATTTAACTGGAGGACCCCTTGTTGAAGTTCTTTTTGCGAAGTAATATAGGATCCAAGGGAAATTATTCCTCCCAGGTATCCAAATTTCAGAAATATATTTCCATGTGCGAGCGAAATGGAGCTGTAGTATCGGTTTTCAAATTCGTTAAGCTCCAGGCCGACTTTGAGATCTGCAAGAAAGCCAATGGGAATATCTTCTGTTTGTCCGTAGCTATAAATCAACCTGCTTCGATAGAAGTCTTGTGCAGAATAGGACAGTGAATTTAGCCAGAGGGTCCGGGTATGATATTCCGGAAAAACTTTCAATTCCACTTCCGGAGGTCTCTCCAGGAAAACGTTTCTGAAAACCCTGCTTGCAATCGTAATATTCTTTCTTTTTTCCGTGAAATCATCCTTTGGATTTAATGAGAAACTTCTCGCCAGCCATGCATCAAGGGTTTTGAAATGAATACTCTCTTCTTTTCTAAGGGTATCCGCAAACCAGATCCTATCTATGGTATTGGTGTTGAACATATTTATACCTCCCGCATATTTTACGTCAGGAGTGAAAAAAGGACGGTCAAGACTTAAGCCATAGGAATGGGTGTCAAAAACATTGGTATAATATACCCTTGAGTTTAAAAATGTCCCGAGAATGTTTTTATTGACCCAAAATGCCTCATATCCGAAGAATTTACTCCTCTGCCTGTCCCAATGCAGGTTAGCCTGAACTTCATGTCCGCTGCCAAAAATACTTCTATCCCAGATTTCAAGTTTACCGGCATCCAGTTTTTTAAGATCAAGAAAAAAGGCTTTGGACCATCGGTCCTGAGTGATGATCACAACTTCTGCATACTGATTATTCGTAGAGTCTGGTAATACCAGTATTCGGACATCCTCAATATAAGGCAGTTCCCTCAGGATTCTTTCATTATCGGCCAGAGTAAGCGGATCTATTTTCTCCCGTTCATGAAACAGAAGGTGTCTTTCCAGAACAGGATCTCTTGTTTTTATATGAATGGTATTTGCAAAGTTGTTTAACCTGCTTGGCCGATATATACTGGTATCGTTAATATCAGTACCGAAAGGGTAGAGTTTAACAAAAGTAATTTTCCGGATGGTCAGACCTGCGAATTCTTCATAATTTTGGTTAAAAGGAATTGTTTTAACTGTGTCGTTTTCGTCTTTTGGAGGCAGAATAATAACATTATACAGTTCCTTCGTCCATCGTCGGTTGTGGGCTTTACTTCTGAGGGAGTCATAAAAATGATCATATCTGGAAACCGGAATGGTATCCGGTACCTGGCTGGAGCGATTAAAACCGTTAATTGAACCTGCAAAGGCACTTGTGAGCGTGAATAGAAAGAATATCCACAAAAATACTGAATAGAAAAATCGCTGCATTCCGGCCTATGACATTTTTGTAAATATAAGAATAAGCTGGACAACGGAGAAAGCGCGGAATGTCAAAGCTTATAATCCCAGCATTTCCGGACCCTGTTCAAATCTTAAGTCGACCGGAATGGATAATTTGTTCAGGCGATACAGATCAGATTGGAGTTGCTTCCGGATGTATCCCTTTTCGCTTATAAAGGTTTGCGCCCTTTCATAATCACCCAGGCCCTGGATTGAAATAATTTCCTTTGTCAGATCTTCCATAGCAATTTTCATTTTCTCAAAATTGACCTGATATTGCCCTGATTCAGCATCCCTGGTAAAAGCTTCTTTTTCACTGAAATAATAGAAACGCATCATATTGGCTTTTCCATGAGCTGAAGATGCCCCAAACCGGACAGATCTGAATATGCTGGCCATAAAGGTAACATAATTGGTCATCAGGTCTTTTTCGCCCAATTCTCCCATTTCAGCCAGTTTTGTCACAATATATAATCCAAGAATATCTGCTTTCCCCTCTTCTATGGGTGAATAGGCTTCTCTTAGCGCCTCTCTTACACTCCCTTTTCCGTTGATAGTGTAATCCAGTCCCAGTCCATGGGCGACTTCGTGAAACATGGTATTTTCGAAAAAGGCATTAAAATCGATGTACTTTCTTTGGTCTTCTGCGATGAGTACATTGGAAATAGGGATCAGTATTTTCTCAAACTTGTATCGAATGGAATTCTTAAGCTGTAATTTCCTGCTACCATAATTCGCTCTGACTTCAGGATCGTTGGGAAGGTTAATCGCAATGGTTTTACTCCCCGCATTACAATCTCCAGCATAATATACTACTTCGTATACATTCAGATCGGAATCTCCACCTGGGACTTCGGTTTTAAACCTGGGTTCAACAGGCAGGTCTTTCTGCAATTCGGGTAACAAGGCGGCCAGGGAAGAGATTCTTTCGCTCCATTCAAGATCCTTAATCAGAATAAATGATTCATGGGCAGCTTTGTAGTTTAGTAGTTGGTCTTCATAATTTTCAATTGGTCCGACAACAAAATCGATCAGGTTATCCTTCATGGTCATCCAGGCCACATCACTTTCGTAATAGTTATCGGTAAGCAGGGCTTTAGCTCTCAGTTTAAGATACTTCCTGAAACCTTCATCTTCGGATAGTTCAGACGCTTTGATTAGTAGGTTTGAGGCTTTATTCACTTGTGCTTCATAGGCATTATGATACCACTGAGTGTATAATTGTCCTTCGCTATTTCTGCGGAGAAGGGTATAAAGGCTGTTTTTATCAGGGTTATCTATATTTTTGAATTCGGTAATGGTCATATCCTTGGGATAGAAATTGGCGCCCGGGCTTTTGGGTGGAAACCGATCTACCAGTGGGGCATTATTATTCAATCTTTCCCACGGGCCATAATTAATTTCATAAAGTTTCTGAAGGGTTTCATTGTCGGTTGTCGACATAAGTTCATCTTTATTTCCCCACGATTGCATCCAGAATATTTCATCCATTATATCGGCTACTTCAAAAAGTATCTTCAACATTTCCTTTTGATTTTCACTAAGGTGATCGATATTTGCAGTGAGGGGTACGATCGCAAATTCACTTAATTTTTTTTCGAACCATTTTGTTTCTGAGTACAACTCAATTTCTAATCCCGTTTCTCCTGTTTCCATGATCAGTTTCTCATCAGCTTTATTGAAGCGTAAACGCAATTGACTTTTATCCTCCACTTTTGTGGCCTCCATAATTAAAGATGTTTCATTATCGTCTATAATTTCATAATCATATCTTTCATTGTTTACAGTGAGATGTGAGGGCTCAATTCTAACCACAACATTATGGGAGGATTTATTCATGGTCTCCCCATCGGGACCAGAATCGATAACGGAAGGAATTGTACCGCTATATTCATTGTAAAGGGTTGGGTAATCATCCTTACAGGAAGCTAGCAGAAGAATTACGAAAGAAAAACAGAAGATAATTATTTTTTTCATGGTTGGTTATTTTAAGTTACTACCATTTAGTCAGGTATTCCGAACGGAAAATGCAAAGTGGGATGAAATTAACCTTTTTCATGTAAAGATAAAAGTTAAACGATATGTTGTTTGAACCATTACCGGAGGAGGGTTCAAAGTGGATGAGTTCAGTAAAGGATTGATCAATATGCTCTTGCATAGAGAACCTGAAATTTACCTTCTTTTTGGCTGAAAGGGTCGATTCCCGTCTCCTTACTTTCACCAAAGGGTATACAGCGAATTGTTGCTTTGGTCATTTCCTTCACTTTTTCTTCGGTTTCAGGAGTTCCATCCCACCAGGTTTTTATGAATCCCCCTTTTTCTTCGATTACCTTTATGAATTCTTCTTGTGTATCCACTGAGAAGGTCATATTCTCACGGAAATGTAAGGCTTTAGAATAGATGTTATTTTGAATATCATCCAGTAGATCTTTACAATACTCTGCGATATTATCCGATGAAAGGGATACTTTTTCAAGCTTATCCCTTCGGGCCACTTCCACGGTGCCGTTTTCAAGGTCCCTGGGCCCCAGGGCAAGTCTCACCGGGACTCCTTTGAGTTCATATTCGGCAAATTTCCATCCGGGTTTATGAGTATCCCTGTCGTCATATTTTACCGAAATTCCGGCCTCTGTTAGTGCATTTTTAATGAAATTGGCTTTTTCGGAAATTAGGTTAAGCTGCTCTTCACTTTTATAGATAGGCACAATAACCACCTGAATAGGTGCAAGCTTAGGGGGCAACACCAGACCGTTATTATCTGAATGGGCCATTATGAGGGCACCCATTAGTCGGGTGGAAACTCCCCAGGATGTAGCCCAAACGTATTCCAGTTTCCCTTCCTGATTGGTAAATTGCACATCGAATGCTTTTGCAAAATTTTGTCCCAGGAAGTGAGAAGTTCCAGCCTGTAACGCTTTCCCATCCTGCATAAGAGCTTCAATGCAATAGGTGTCTATGGCCCCCGCAAATTTTTCACTTTCCGATTTTTTACCTTCAATTACAGGTACTCCCATCCATTCCCTGGCAAATGTTGAATAGACATTTAACATTCTGAGCGTTTCCTCTACCGCTTCTTTTTCTGTGGCATGGGCGGTATGTCCTTCCTGCCATAGGAACTCTGCAGTTCTTAGAAAGAGTCGGGTTCTCATTTCCCAGCGAACAACATTGGCCCATTGGTTAACCAGAATAGGCAGGTCCCTGTAGGATTGTATCCAGTTTTTGTAGGTATTCCAGATGATGGTTTCGGAAGTGGGCCGGATAATCAATTCTTCTTCCAGTCTGGCGTCGGGATCTACTTTAACCCCTCCTTTCTCTTCATCGTTTTTAAGACGATAATGCGTAACTACCGCACATTCCTTAGCAAATCCCTCCACATGGTTGGCCTCTTTGCTAAAAAAAGACTTTGGGATAAAAAGAGGAAAATAGGCGTTCTGATGACCTGTATCCTTAAACATTTTATCAAGTACCGCCTGCATTTTTTCCCAAATGGCATACCCATAGGGCTTTATTACCATACAGCCACGAACAGCAGAGTATTCCGCCAGATCAGCTTTAATCACAATATCATTGTACCATTGAGAATAATTCTCTTCAGCAGGAGTAAGAACTTTGGCCATATTTTTTGGGATATGTAATATTCGGTTTAACAATCTTTATGCCCTTTCCAGGACTATTTCAGGCCGGATCTATTGCACGGCATAAAGGAACCGCAAATTAAAAAAATAAAATCCTATTCTCGAAATATAAATGGGATTAGAGCAGAAATCTGCCATCCTAAACTGTTCAGGAGGATCTCCGTTCCCGGAATTTCACGTTAAAATCAACCCAAACATTCGGTTTTCCGTAATAAAAATGTAAATTGATCCGCGAGAGACCGGTTATTGTTAAAAAGCAGAAGGCAAATCATTTTGGTATAGTATTTGTTTTTCATTAAACAGAATGTTAAAAAAAATTAATTTATCAGATATTAAGGCAGGAGGATACATCATGAAAACAAGATTAACAATACTATTAAGTGCGACATTTCTCCTCGCTTCTTGTTCCAGCGGGTACTACTCAGGCACAGCAGTTACTGACGATGCTTACTTCGTCCCTTCCGCAGTGACCGAGAAACCTTCTGTAACAGAGCAGGTTCCTGCGACTCAGGAACCGGTAACCACCCAACAACTGAGTCCCGAAATCGTAAAAGAAACTGCCGCTTTACCGGAGAGACAAGATCCCCAATATGAACAGCTGAGTGATTATGAGAAATATAAGCTCCAGAAGGAAGCTGAAATGCTTGGGGAAACCTACACTTCTGAAGATCACGTTTATGCAGAGGAACAGCCCTACCCTGATACAGTCTATAATGATTATAGCTATCAGGATAGTTATTATGATGAAGAGAAGGACCGGGTAGTAATCAATAATTATTACCTTGATGATTCCTACATATACGATTATCAATATTCATCAAGAATACGAAGGTTTCACAGGCCCTATTATGGTTGGGACTATTATGATCCTTTTTATGCTGATTATTATTGGTATACCTACAATCCTGTCCACTGGGGTGTAAGTCTCTACATGGGATTTAACTGGGGATGGGGCTCATGGGGTTATTATGATCCCTGGTACTCTCCTTATTACTCCTGGCACCGTCCTTATTATGGATATTATGATTGGGGTTGGGGATACAGGCCCTATTGGGGCGGACACTATTATGGATCTTACTGGGCAGGCTATCGCCATGGCTACTACGATGGTTATTGGGGTGGAGGTTATTACCCTGTAAGGTATGCATCTTATGGACACAGAACCTCCAGAGCCGCCTACAGACCTGTAACTTCCAGTTATGCAGGAACATCAGCGGTACGAAAATCCACCACCGATCGAAGAGTCAGCGGAAGAGATGATATTAATTCAGTAAGAAGGAGTGGAACTGAGGCTTCCAGGACTGTAAACAGAACAACTACAAGTACCAGGACCACTGAAGGAAGAACAGCGGTGCGACCTGAGACCCGAACCGTGACCAGTACCGGTCAACGTCCAACAACCAGAACAGCATCTGACACCAGATCTGTAAACCGTGAAGCAGTGAGGACAAATACAAGCAGGGAAAGCAGGACTTATACGCCCAGTTACTCCAGGCCACGTACTTCAACATCACCGACATATAACAGAAGTAGTTCTGCCGGCACTCAGAGCAGGACCTACAGCAGACCTTCTTCTTCCAGTCGTTCAGGTAGCTATACCAGTCCTTCAACCAGGAACAGCTCGACCTATACAAGGCCTTCACAAAGCAGTTCAAGCAGTTCTTATAATAGACCTTCTTCCAGCAACAGAAGCTCCAGCACCTACAGCAGGCCTTCTTCCAGCAGCAGAAGTTCCAGCACCTACAGCAGGCCTTCTTCCAGCAGCAGAAGTTCCAGCAGCTACAGCAGGCCTTCTTCCAGCAGCAGAAGTTCCAGTAGTTACAGCGGATCTTCTTCCAGCAGCAGAAGTTCCAGCAGCTACTCCAGGTCTTCATCCGGAAGCAGTTCATCGAGAAGTAGTTCCGGTACCTCTTCGAGGTCCTCATCGAGCAGTAGCAGGGGTGGAGGCAGAAGATAATAAACAAGTAACAAAAGGTCCCGTTTCCGGGACCTTTTTTCCATTAACATTCAAAAAATCAGAACAATGAAACGCTATATTTTTATTGTAACCGGCATCTTCTTTCTATTTCCTTCCTTGCTAAGGGCTCAAAGTGAAATTGATGCTTTGCGATATTCACAAAATTTTATTACCGGAACCTCCCGGTCCGTAGCATTGGGAGGCGCTATCGGCGCTATCGGAGGTGATTTTACCGGATTGAGTATAAATCCGGCAAGTATCGGATTGTACCGTAGCTCTGAATTCTCCATTTCAACGGCATTTTATTGGGATAATACCTCTGCCGACTATCTCGGAAATACCATATCCGACGATAATTTTAATTTCAACCTGGGTAATCTGGGAATGGTCTTTTATAATTCCCTTGGAAATGAGTCCGGCTGGATCAGCACCAATTTTGGTATAGGATATAACCGGCTGAATAATTTCAATCAGAATATTTTTATGTCGGGAATTAACAATAATTCTTCTCTGTTGGATAATTTCGTATCCTTCGCGGGAAACCAGGACCCATCCTCCTTAAACAATTTTTACGAGGGACTCGCATGGGATACGTATATGATTGACAGATATGAAGATACGGGTGAGTACTTCAATGATTTTAACCTTGACGGGTATGGGCAGGATCAGTCCAGGGAGATCCGTACCCGAGGGTTTATGGGTGAATACACCTTTTCATTCGGGGCAAATTATAACCATCGTTTGTACATGGGCGCTACCATAGGGGTCCAAAGAGTAAGATTTGATCAGACCATAATTACCAATGAGGATGATCCCAATGACATCATAATTTTTACCGACGGATTTACTTTCGAGGAGTATTTGAGTACCAGGGGTACCGGCTATAATCTTAAGATCGGGGCCATTGCAAGGCCTTTGGATTTTCTGAGGATTGGAGCAGCTTTTCATACTCCAACTTTTTACAATCTAAATGATGAATTTGATACTTACATGGAAGGAAGGGTGGATCCTGAAGAGGATCTGGGCGGTATTTATAATGCATCCTCAGGGCTGAACCGGTATGATTACAGACTCAGAACTCCATTGAAGGTGGTGGGAAATGCAGTTATTACCCTTGGCACTGTAGGTCTTATCAGTTTTGATTATGAATTCATGGATTATTCAACTGCTGATCTTGATGCCTCGGATTATAATTTCTTTGATGAAAATTCTACCATTGAGGAGTTGTACGATGTAGCCCATAATTTCCGGGTTGGAGGGGAAGTAAGACTTGGACCTGCCTACCTCAGGGGAGGATATGCATTTTATGGCAGTCCCTTTGTAACAGAAGAACCTAATGTAAATTCGAATCGTAGAATTATTTCCGGTGGACTCGGAATCCGTTCAAGCAATGTATTTTTCGATGTTTCCTATTCCCATAGTATTGATGAGCAGAGCTATTATCTTTACATTCCTCCGGTTTCCGATCCTGCTAAACTAAGCTCTAATATGAATAGTGTGCAAATGACCGTAGGATTGCGATTCTAATGTACGAAAAACTCCCGCTTTGTTTCTGCAAAGCGGGTTTTTTAAAAGTCTGAACCGGCTGGCTCTTTGCTTTTCCGTAGATAATCCTGACTTTCAGGCCCCAGATTGAAAATAAGGTCCAGAATACTTAGGTTTGGGAGAAATCCGTAACGTTCAGTAAAAACCTGAGGATAACTAATCGATTGAAAGTACGGGTCCCTGTCAGGTTCTATCTTAGGATGAATACAGCTTCGACCATCGTTTAGACTGATTGGAATAAAACTTTCGCTCTTTATGGGTTCGGCCCGAATGTTACAATGTTTGAGGTTTACTTGCAGAATGTCGGTGTTCAGATCCACCAGAAACTGGTATTTCTTGTAAAAGAATTCCTCATAATCGTCAAAATAATAATCAAAAAAAGGAGATGAGCGATAGGCTGACTGAATTGACCGAAGGTGGTTTTTCTGCCAGTCAGTATCGTAGTCAATCCGGATATCCCGGGTCTTTGTTTTTAGTGTGGCCATTTTTTTAACCGGCACGACAAGGTTTTGTATTCCATTGGCGCCCAGTATTCTGCATCGGTTTCTGTAAGTTTGTTTTTGGTAGTTATCATGGAAATCAAGAATGATCTCTTTGTTATCGATAAAACGGATGAAGTATTGCACTGGACCAAAATAACTGGTAAACAGGACTATGGTTTTTTCTTCAATTTCCATGGGTACAAAGATAAACTCCCTTCTCGGATTGTGAAGAATTAAACTTTGAAGCCATTATAAATATTGGATATTTACCCAGGTAAAAACCTTGGAATACCTATGTTGTTCTAAAAAATCAGTAGGATCTTATCTTCCAGTTACCCCTAAAAAGAAAGGATCATCGCCTTTATTAAGACCAGTTAAATATTAGTCTTTTAGGTGGATATTACCCTGGAAATCTTCATGAACATTTTATAAATACTTTAGATTTGTGGTAGAGAGGCGGCAGTCAGAAATGCTTATAATAGTTGGAATTGATTGATTTTTTGCAGGGAATGAAAATCGCTCCCAAGGAGTAATATTTCTTTCAATCCAAAATTTAAATTTTAACAGCTTACAGCCATGAAAAGAAGAGACTTTTTGAAACGAGGAATAACCGTCGGATTTGTTGCAGGAACTGCGTTTACTTTAAAACCTGGCAGACTCAGTGCTTCTGCAAATGCAGGGGAGGTGGACATGGTTGCCATCCGCGGGGGAGTAGCCGACTCAATGTTCGACAGAGCGATAGAAGAGTACGGAGGAATAGGAAGAGTCGTAAAAAAAGGCCAGACGGTGGTGATCAAACCCAATATTGGATGGGATGCAAGTCCTGAACGTGCTGCAAATACCAACCCGGAACTTGTCAAACGGATTGTCCAGCACTGTTTGAGCGCCGGAGCGAAGGATGTGTATGTTTTTGATCATACCTGTAATGAATGGTCTATGTGTTATAAAAATTCCGCAATTGAGGCGGCTGTTAAGGATGCAGGGGGTAAGATGGTAATGGGAAACACTGAAAAGTATTACCAGGAAGTATCTGTCTCAAAAGGGAAGGTACTCACTTCCGCCAGTGTGCATGAGCTCATTCTGGAATCGGATGTATTTATTAATGTTCCGGTACTTAAAAACCATGGAGGTGCAAATATGACCATTGCCATGAAAAACCTAATGGGGGCTGTATGGGACCGGAGGTTCTGGCACCGAAACGACCTGCATCAATGTATTGCTGATTTTGCAACATGGCGAAATCCGGATCTTACCATTGTGGATGCTTACAGGGTTATGAAAAGAAATGGCCCCAGGGGAGTGAGTGAAGATGATGTGGTAAAAATGCAGGCTCAGCTGATTGGTAAGGATATGGTAGCACTCGATTTTGCCGCATGCAAATTATTTGGGAAAGACCCTGCTGAGGTAGATTATATCGAGTTAGCTGAAAAAGCCGGTGTGGGAACTACCAATCTCGATTCATTGAATATTAAGAGGATCAAGGTATGAGGATAATCCTTTCTGCCCTTCCGTTCCACAAGAAAAAGAATTATGAATTTTAAAAGGCTTAAATGGACCAGGGTATTTTTTGCCCTAGTATTTTTCGTATTAACCACCCTTGTTTTTCTTGATTTCAGGGACTTATTTGGTGAAAACCGGGTTAACCAAATCTTATTTCTACAATTTGTTCCCTCTGTACTAAAATTTATAACGGTATTTTCTCTTTCTGCTGCAGGTTTCCTTATTATCATTTTACTTACGGCTTTATTCGGAAGGGTATACTGTTCAGTTATTTGTCCGCTGGGCATTCTGCAGGATTTTAGTAACAGGCTTGGATTATTTTTCAAAAAAAGGAAGCGTTTCCGCTATAGGAAGCCTCAAAATTTCCTGAGAAACAGTATTCTGGTTGTAACCATAATCAGTGCTGCCTTCCTTTCAATTATCCTGGTGAATCTTCTCGATCCCTACAGTTTGTATGGAAAAACGGCCGCTGCAATTTTCCGACCTGTGGGTATTTGGATCAACAATGGCGTAGCCAGCATGCTGGAAAGTATGAATGTGTTTTTTCTTTTCCTTAAGGATCAGCATCCTTTTCATATGGCAACCTTTGCTTTTCCTTTCCTTATGTTTGTAATAATATTGATTTTAGCCGGTCGGTCCGGACGTCTTTATTGCAATACAATTTGTCCGGTAGGAACTTTACTTGGTTGGATTTCCAGATATTCCCTGGTGAAAGTCAATATTAAAAAGAATAACTGTACCCAATGTGGCAAGTGTTCTTTCGCATGTAAGGCGCAATGCATAGATATAAAAACTATGGAGGTTGATCATTCCCGTTGCGTAAGTTGCTACAATTGCCTGCCGGTCTGTGAGGATTCGGCGATAGATTATAATTTGAAACCTAAAGTTGTCAGAGTTTCAAATTCAGACAATTCCACAGCAAGGGGCAGAAAGGATTTTTTTTTAAAAGTAACGGGGGGTATCCTGACCATTATTGGATTTCAGGGATTTAGAAAAGCCTATTCCCAAAATGAAGGTCCTTTGAACAAAAACCCGACTACCATCCCGGAAGAAAAGCATTTTGCTGTTTCACCACCGGGATCACTGAGCATAAGACACTTTACGCGCATATGCACAGCCTGTCAATTATGTGTAAGTCAGTGTCCTACCGGAGTTCTTCAACCCTCTTTCACACAATTTGGATGGGAAGGATATATGCAACCTCACATGGATTATTACAGTAATTATTGTAATTATGAATGTGTAAGATGTGGGGATGTTTGTCCAACCGGAGCTATTCTTCCCCTTACAGCGGAAAATAAAAAAACATTGCAAATCGGCAAAGTGCAGTTTATCAAAGAAAACTGCGTAGTTTACACAGAAAATACCGCCTGCGGATCCTGTTCAGAGCATTGTCCGACACAGGCAGTGCGAATGATCCCCTATAAAGGATCTCTGACCATCCCTGAAACTGACAATGCTATTTGCGTGGGCTGTGGTGCTTGTGAATATGCATGCCCTGTAATTCCTTACAAGGCCATTTTTGTTGACGGAAACCCCATACACTTAACCGCAGAAAAACCTGAAAGTGAAAAGCTTGAAGCCCCTTCTGCTGAAGAGGATTTTCCATTCTGAATTTATTCAGAGGCATCCACAACCTTGAACAAACGGTTAAACCTTATTTTACCCAGGAACTTTTTATTTTCATTTAGTGAGAGCCAGATAAATTTTGGCTTTCCGATAATATGGTTTTCAGGTACATATCCCCAATACCGGGAGTCCGAGGAGCTATGACGGTTATCACCCATCATCCAGTAATAGTCCATCGAAAAGGTATACTGTTCAGTTTCCATACCATTAATGTAAATTTTGCCATTTTCCGTTCGAAGAGTATTGTTCTCATAGGCTTCAATAATTCGTTGATAGAATGGAAGGTTATCCAGGGTCAGATCAACGGTTTCTCCTTTTTTAGGAATCCATATCGGGCCAAAATTATCTTCGTTCCATGCATACAGGCTGTTGTGAGGGAATAGAAGATAATTATAGCCTTGCCTTTCCCTTTTTTCCACTTTTATAATATCAGGGATATCTTGTTCAAGTTGCTGAGCCTTTTCCCTGGTCAACGGAATAATGTATCTTGGGTTATTCTGGATTCCCAGAAAGGAAGGGGGGATGTCGTATTCCTCTAGTGCTCTGGGATTCAATGGAGTACCATTGGTTTGAATGAGGTAATCATATTGAATTCCTGCAAAATCGGGCTGAGGTTGCCCGTTTATAAACACTTTACCATGGATTATTTCAAGACTGTCGCCGGGTATTGCAACACAGCGTTTAATATAGTTATCTCTGCGATCAACAGGTCTTTCCACAATAGTAGCAGCCATGCGCACCCTTTCATTAGCTTCTTTGATGTAGGCTTCCATACTTTTAACCTCTCTTCCTTCACTGATATCTTTGTTTCTTTGCTCCATGGCATTTCCCCTTACGATGGAATAAAAACTCACTGCACTGTTTTCGACAGCCACTGTATCACCAGCAGGAAAATTAAAAACTACAATATCGTTTCTTTTTACTTTGCCAAATCCTTTTAACCTTTTATAATCCAGTTGAATCCATTTAAGGTATGCTTCCGTATTTCTGATCCTGTTTTGTGCAAAAGGAAAGGCCAGTGGAGTTATCGGGGCACGCGGACCATAAGCCACTTTTGAAACATAAAGATGATCCCCTACAAGCATGGTTGATTCCATGGAAGGAGTAGGGATCTTATAGTTTTGGAAAAGATAGATATTGATCAATGTTACAGCAATAACAGCAAAGATGAGCGCATCAAGCCACTCTACCAGAGCAGAATTTTTTCCGGTGCGCTTTTTCCAGAAAGTCCAGTTTACTTTCTTGCTTACATACATGTCATAAATAACGGGAATTCCAAGGAGGAACCAGTAATTCCTGAGCCAGATGATGAACAGGATGTAAAGTGTGGTGACAAGACCAAATCGAAAATATTTGTTCTTTAAAATGGTAAACATGATTTGTTATTTAATGGATTTGAACATTCTGTTAAATCGGATCCCTTTGAGGAATCCCTTAGTTGTTTCTTTCGAATACCATATGGCTATTGCTTTACCCACAAGATGGTTTTCAGGTACGAACCCCCAGAACCTGGAATCGGCAGAGTTATGCCAGTTATCACCCAACACGAAATAATAATCCATCTTGAAAGTATAAGAACGAACCGGTTGATCGTTTATATATATTCGATTGTTAATTACTTCAAGTTTATTTTTTTCATATACTTCAATGATCCTTCGATATAAGGAAATATTCGTAATATTCAGGTCTATTTCAAGGCCTTTTCCGGGGATAATCAGCGGACCAAACTCATCGGCTGTCCAACGAAATGCAGCAGAGTGAGGAAAGACTTCAGTATTTCTGAATGAAATAAGAGGCTCTTTATAACGCTGAATGCTTTTAATTTGAGGAAGCCCGGTAAGTATAGTCAAGTCCGCGTTGCTGAGAGGCATAACATGAAGGGAAGATTTTGGATTATAATTGACCTCCGACAAATCAACTCCAAGTTGATTCATTACGGAATCTGGCAGTCTGTGTTTCTGTGTTCTGACGTAATACTTGAACTGCTGAGTAGGCAGTTCAGGTAATGCCTGATCGTTGATATATACCTTACCGGCGTGTATTCTAAGGGTATCTCGGGGTAGCCCTGTACATCTTTTAATATAATTCTCCCTTTTATCGACCGGATGAACAACCAGGTCGTACCGAGATCTTATGTAATCTCTTCCATATCTTCTTAACAAATAATAATAGCTCTGTCCGGGGTATTGAACCACAACGGTATCTCCCTCAGGGAAATTGAAAACAATAATGTCATTCCTGTTTACTTTTGCTAATCCTTGCAAACGTTTATAGGGAAGCTGAATTTTATCGGAATAACTGACCTTTCCTCCAGGAAGCATATTCGGCATAAAGGGTACCGACAAGGGTGTATTGGGGATTTTTGGCCCATAGCGAATTTTGCTAACAAACAGATAATCACCCACAAGTAGAGTCTTTTCCATGGAAGGGGTTGGGATCTTGTATGCCTCAACAAAGAAAGTCTTTATAAATACAGTAATCAGGAGTGCAAAAAGTATGACTTTCAGCCATTCGAAGAGTGCCTGAAGCTGATGAGGAGGTTTTAGACTTTCTGAAATTTTTTTATAGGGAATAAATCCGAAAAGAAAATAATCAGCTGGCAGGAGAGAAACAATCAGCAACAACCAGAATCCTGTCCAGATGGTAAAAAGTAAAATAAACAACATCCAGACGGAAAAATATACTATGTTTCTTACTGAAAATTTTTTGCCCATGGCTTATAATCCGAGCAGATCGCTCATGGTAAATATACCTTTTTTATTGACAATAAACTCTGCAGCAGCGATTGCCCCTGAGGCAAATCCGATTCTTGATTTTGCAAAATGCCTTAGTTCGATAAAATCCTCGTTCGACTCATATTTTACGGTGTGGATGCCCGTAACATCACCCTCCCTGATCGAATTGATGCCTATCTCATTTTCTCCCGGGGAGTCCAGTTTCCAGCCTTTTATGTTACCCAGCTTCTCTGTAAGGATCTCCGCCAGGCTAACTGCAGTGCCACTGGGAGCATCCAGTTTGCGTGTATGATGGGTTTCGCTTATGGAAACCTGATATTGATCGAAATTGTCCAGAATTCCGGCAGCAATTTTATTTATCTCAAAAAAAAGATTAACTCCTATACTGAAGTTGGATGCATGAAAAAGGGTAGCATTCAGGGATTTACATTTCCGGTAGACTTCCTCTCGTTGATTGTGCCATCCAGTTGTACCAGTAACAACGGGTATCCCGGATTCAAAACAAGCATAAAGATTGGAAATGACCGATCCAGGTGTGGTAAACTCTATGGCTACATCTGCCCTTGCCAGTTTCTCAGCGGTGAGATCATAGTTATTTTCCACATCGATGATCAATTCAATGCTATGCTTTTTATCCCAGGCTAATTTTTCAATTTCCCTGCCCATTTTTCCATATCCGATAATTGCCAGTTTCATTGAAGTGTTTTTTGGATTAATAAGGATTTTACCGATCTAACGGTTCCGCTAAATTAACAATTAAAGCCCATTTAACGCCAATGACCTGATTTATTAATGAGAGCAAAAAAAAAGCTGTTCGGTCCGAACAGCTTTTATGGCTTGAGGAATGTTTATTTTTTCACCTTATTTACAATTGCCTCAAAGGCTTTTGGGTCATTCATCGCAAGGTCTGCAAGGGTTTTTCGATTTATTTCGATATTATGTTTGTGCAGCAATCCCATAAATTCTGAATAGGATAAACCGTGTTCCCTTACTCCGGCATTGATTCTTTGAATCCACAGAGCTCTGAAATTCCTTTTTTTGGTTCTTCTGTCACGGTAGGAATATTGAAGTCCTTTTTCAAGGGCATTTTTTGCGACAGTCCAGACGTTTTTTCTTCTCCCGAACTGGCCCTTTACTTGCTTGTAAACCTTTTTCTTCCGCTGTTTTGCAGCAGGAGCATTTGTTGATCTGGGCATTTTTTCTCGTTTTTTGAATGCAGGCGTTCCGCTGAAGGGACTCTTATTGCCAATGCATTCTGGTTAAACAACTGATAAAACTAACATTACTTCATGGAGAGTAAGAGCTTTATATTTTTCTCGTCGGATTTATCGACAGTGTCAAAATATCCAAGATTTCTCTTTCTCTTTTTTTCCTTTTTAGTCAGAATATGACTTTTATAGGCGTGTTTTCTTTTAATCTTCCCGGATCCGGTAAGCGTGAAGCGTTTTTTCGCTCCGGGATTCGTCTTCATTTTCGGCATTATCTTTTGCTTTTTATGATTTACTTTACTTTTTCGCGTTTTTGGGTGACATTAACATGATCATCCGTTTACCTTCAAGTTTAGGGAGCTGCTCTACTTTGCCGTGTTCTTCAAGGTCCTGAGCAAGACGCAACAGAAGAATTTCTCCTTTTTCCTTGTATAAAATAGAACGGCCCTTAAAGAATACGAAAGCTTTTAATTTGGCACCGTCCTGAAGGAATTTATGAGCATGTTTTAGCTTAAAGTTATAATCATGTTCATCCGTATTGGGACCAAACCTTATTTCCTTGACTACCACCTTTACCGCTTTGGCTTTCATTTCCTTTTGCTTCTTTTTTTGCTGATAAAGGAACTTTTGGTAGTCAATGATCTTGCAGACAGGTGGGTCTGCATTGGGAGAGATCTCAACCAGATCGAGTTCCAGTGCTTCAGCAAGTTTCAATGCCTCGGGAACCGCAAAAATTCCCGGATTGTCAATGTTATCTCCTACCAGTCTGATCGCATCTGTTCTGATTTCTCTGTTGATGCGATGAGGTCTGGTTTCTTTTCTTGGCGGTCTACGCCCGTACTTTCTAAATGCAGGTCCGGCTATAGCTCGTTCCTCCTTTCTTTTGGTTCAACTTAATTTTTCTCAATTGCAGCGAGCTGGTCCCGAATTTCAGACTGGATAAATTCAGCAAAATTTTCAATGCTCATAATGCCTTTATCCCCTTCTCCCTGCCTGCGAACGGAAACTGTTTGGGAATTTTCCTCCTTTTCGCCTACAATTAGAAGGTATGGAATTCGCTTTAACTCGTTGTCCCTTATCTTTTTACCTATCTTTTCGTTCCTCTCGTCAATGAGTGTGCGAATATCGTAATTATTTAGCAAATTTGAAACTTTTTCCGCATAATCCTGAAATTTTTCACTGATAGGAAGAATTACTGCCTGATCCGGGGTAAGCCACAGGGGAAATTTTCCACCCGTATGTTCAATCAATACGGCCACAAAGCGTTCCATGGAACCAAAGGGAGCCCTGTGAATCATGATGGGGCGGTGTTTTTCATTATCGGATCCCACATATTCAAGATCGAATCGTTCGGGTAGATTATAATCAACCTGAATGGTTCCCAGTTGCCATTTTCTTCCGATGGCGTCCCTTACCATAAAATCCAGTTTTGGCCCGTAGAAGGCGGCTTCACCGCACTCTATGGTGGTGTAAAGACCCTTTTCTTCCGAGGCCTCAATGATGGCTTGCTCTGCTTTCTCCCAATTCTCATCTGAACCTATGTATTTTTCCTGATCATTTTTGTCCCTCAGGGAGATTTGAGCTGTATAATCCTGAAAATCAAGTGCTTTAAATATATAGAGTATAATATCAATGACCTTTTTAAATTCATCCTTTAGCTGGTCGGGCCGGCAGAATATATGAGCATCATCCTGAGTAAATCCTCTAACCCTTGTAAGCCCATGAAGTTCACCACTTTGTTCGTACCTGTAGACAGTGCCAAATTCAGCATATCGGATGGGAAGGTCTTTATAACTATGTTGATGGGTTCGATAGATCTCACAATGATGGGGACAGTTCATTGGTTTTAACAGAAATTCCTCTCCTTCCTGTGGGGTGCTTATGGGTTTAAACGAATCCTTTCCGTATTTTGCATAATGTCCGGAAGTAACCCACAGTTCTTTCTGTCCGATATGCGGTGTAATAACGGGTTGATAACCGTGCTCCACCTGAACCTTCTTGAGAAAACTTTCGAGTTTCTCTCTAAGTTGTGCCCCTTTGGGCAGCCAAAGGGGAAGACCTGCTCCAACCCGTTGAGAAAAAGTAAAAAGTTCAAGTTCCCGCCCCACTTTACGATGGTCCCTTTCTTTTGCCTTTTCAAGCATTTCAAGGTATTCATCCAGCTGTTTTTGCTTTGGGAAGGTGATCCCGTAGATTCGGGTCAGCATTTTCCTTTTTTCATCTCCCCTCCAGTAAGCCCCTGCAACACTCAGGAGTTTAATAGCCTTAATTGGGGAAGTTTCGGGTAAGTGGGGACCGCGGCACAAATCTGTAAAGTCTCCTTGTTCATAAAAACTGATGGTTCCGTCCTCAAGATCGTTGATTAGTTCCAGCTTGTATTCATCTCCTTTTTTTCTCCAGTATTCCAGGGCTTCTTTTTTGCTAACCTCCCTTCTTCTGAATTGTTCCTTTTTTGAGGCCAATTCTTTCATTTTATTCTCGATCTCAGGCAGGTCCGAATCCGAGATCTGGGTATTGTTTACAGGATCCACATCATAATAGAATCCGTTTTCGATAGCCGGACCGATCCCAAATTTGGTTCCCGGATAAAGTGATTCAATGGCTTCAGCCATCAGGTGAGCAGACGAATGCCAGAAGGCATGCCTGGCTTCTGGATCCTCCCATTTATGAAGTTTAATTCTGGCGTCTTGTTGAATGGGTCGGGAGAGGTCCCATATTTCATCATTCACGCTAATGGCCAAAACCTGCTTTGCAAGGCCACTGCTGATACTTTCCGCAATTTCCTGTCCGGTTATTCCCGCATTATACTCTCGTACCGAATTATCAGGTAATGTTATTTTGATCATGGGCTTATGAAATACGTTCTATCTGTTGTTAAGGGTGCAAAATTAGCAAAAATCATTGGTATCAATAAGAAATGAACATTAGTTTTAAATGAATCCTTTTCCATTTTACAGGTTTTCAAGGATAAAGTGTGTCAATTTCCCATACAGGTGCATGGTTGTATTTCCACCGCAAATGCCGTGATTTTTATCAGGATAGAACTCAGAATCGAAAGCTTTGTCGGCTTCCACCAGTGCCTTAACCAATTCGGTCGAGTTTTGGAGGTGCACATTATCATCGGCCATCCCGTGGATTAGCAATAGTTTACCCTTCATCTGATCGGCAAAAAAGATGGGTGAGTTTTGGTCATATCCCTCCTGATTTTCCTGTGGGGTTCTCATAAATCTTTCGGTATAGATGGTATCGTAATACCTCCAGTTGGTAACAGGAGCAACCGCAACTGCAAGCGAAAAAATATCAGATCCTTTAAAAAGACAGTTTAAACTCATAAAGCCTCCATAACTCCATCCAAAAATTCCTATTCTTGCCTTGTCGACATATTCCAGGGAGGATAGAAAGTAAGCCGCCTCAATCTGATCTGTGGTTTCATATTTTCCAAGTTGCATATAAGTTGCCTTACGAAAAGCCTCCCCACGTCCGTTGGTTCCGCGATTATCCACACAGGCAATAATAAACCCTTGCTGAGCAAGCATCTGGAACCATGCACCCCGGTAAGCCGAGAACTGGTCTTTTACCGATTGGGATTCAGGACCTCCGTAAACATAAAATAACACAGGATATTTTTTTTCCACATTAAAGTCTGGTGGTTTTATCATATAACCAGGTAGCTCCAGACCATCCTGTGTGGTAAAGCTAAAGAATTCAACAGGGGTGAAATTGTATTCCCTCATCCGCTCCACCAGTGCGGTATTGTCCTCCAAAATACGGATCATATTACCATGGTTGTCGCACAGACTTATAAAGGGTGGTGTGTTGGCATCGGAATAGGTATTTATAAAGAACCGAAATCCTTTGGAAAACTCGGTTTCATTCCATCCCCTGTTTTTGGTGAGCAGTTTCTTTTTCTTTCCATCCAGCCTGATCTTCCAGGTATCCAAATATAGTGGCCCCCTTTCATGGGATGAATAATAAAGTATGGATCCATCCTCGTCAACTCCATGAATTTTTGAAACATCAAATTCACCCGAGGTTATGGGCTTTATATCACCGTTAATGAAATTATACAGATAAAGATGGGACCAGCCATCCTTCTCACTTCGAATAATACATTCTTCACCGTTTTTAAGATAAGTTACCATATCATCGGATACTTCCGAAATATACTTTTCCTCTCTTTCCTCGTAAACAACTGTTGAATTGCCGGTTTTGACCTCTGAATGCAGGATCTCCACAAAATTCTGAAGACGGTTTAGTCTGATAACTGAAAGTACTTCCGGGTCCGCAGTCCATTTTATTCTTGGGATATACTGATCTGTTTCGGGTCCGGTATCCAGTTCGGTAATTGTGTCTTTTTTAAGATCGAAACAATGAATAGTTACCTTTGAGTTTTCTTCACCAGCTTTGGGATATTTGAATCGGTACCATTCCGGATAAAGACCGTTATAAAGGGTCATATTAAATTCCCGGACTCTTTTTTCATCGAATCGGTAGTATGCGATTTTGTATCCGTCTGGAGACCAGGCAAATCCTTTGCTAAAACCAAACTCCTCTTCGTATACCCAGTCTGGAGCACCGTTGATAATTTCATTACGTTTACCGTCATAGGTGACCTGAATTTCTTTTTCAGAAAGAAGGTCTTTGATAAACAGGTTATTTTCCCGAACAAAGGCGATCTTGCTTCCATCGGGTGAAAAGGTGGGGAGTTGTTGTTTTCCATGGTTGGACAGAGGCTGCATTTCCCCACTAGCCCGATCATAAATGTAAAAAGCGGCGAGGTAGGACCTGCGATAGATGTTTTCCCTTTCGGTGGTGAGAAGGATTTTGTTCTCATCAGGGCTGAATTCATAGGCCGAAAAGGACGTGAAAGGAAGTCCGCTTTGTTTTTCCAGATCAAGAATGGTTTCCAAATAGGAGCCATCCTGATAGCTGTATTTTTCAATTTTCTGGCCCTTACTGAGCAGGGTATATTCTTTACCGCTGTTCAAAGATCTGTGATTTTCGACAGAAACCGGGAAAAAACGATAAAACCGGTAAACATCTTCGAGAGTGATCAATTTTTCTTGATATTGACCAAACGAGGGATTTAGACATAGGATTAGAATGGTTAAGAGTGTTATTTTTTTCATTTCTGGTTAATTAAACTATTTTTTAATGGATAATATGGCTTAAAAGAGATTGATCGAAAAGCCTCCGTCAACGGCAATGATTTGTCCGGTAATATAGGAGGCATCAGGGCCGGCAAGAAAACTTGCCAATCCTGCAATTTCTTGGGGTTTTCCAATTCTTTTCATAGGAGTTCTGTCCAGTACTTCCTTCAGGTAATTTTTATCCTTCAGAACCTGCATGGCAAGGGGTGTTTCTATATACCAGGGTGCGATGGCATTTACACGGATATTTTCACCTGCGAGTTCTGCTGCCATATTTTTTGTCATCTGGTTCATGGCTGCCTTTGTCATTCCATAAATAATGCCCGTTCTCATATGACCGAGACCTGCGACCGAGGAAATATTTATCACTGAAGGGTAGGCTGATTTTTTCAAAAGAGGGATTAGTCCGCGCGTTAGTCTTAAGGCTGAAAAGAGATTGGTATTAAATATTTTTAGGGTTTCCTCCTCCGTATAATCCAGAAACTTCTTACGGATGTTAGTCCCGGCATTATTGATTAAAACATCCAGCATGGCATAATTCTCCTCGATAATTCCAAGGAGTTTTTGAATATCGCTCTCTTCAGAAAGATCACACTGGAAGAACCTTACGTGATAAGGGGGTAATACAGAAGGTTTCTTTCTTGCCACAATAATGATTTCGCAACCTTCATCGAGGAATCTTTTACTAAGGGCTTCTCCTATTCCCCTGCTTCCCCCCGTTATCAGAACCTTTCTCATTTCTCAAAGATATTGGTTAATAAATTTCACTGATTCCTTTTCAATATAATCCCAGTCGTACATTACCTTTTCCCTTGTAAGTAGGGTTTGCGCGGTTACCATCCTGAGAACAAATCGATTTTCGACTTTTGTATGGGAGAGATATATTACCCCTGAAGCATTAAGATGATCAAGAAAATCCTTGTTGAGTTCATTTAACCGATCCGGATTGTCCATTCCCTTTGGGCAAAGAGCAAAAACCACCAGGGCAAGCCTCTGGGGTTCAAATAGCCAAATATTGGGATTACTCCTGGCCTTTGCAGCGATTTCTTCCGCCCAGTAAATATGGTTTTCTATCTTTTTCCTGATCTCTTTTAAGCCCATTTCCCGCAATACAAACCACAGCTTGAGGGAGCGGAATCGTCTGCCCAGCTGAATACCCCAGTCCCGGTAATTGTTAACCTCTTTATCCCGATTCGATTTTAAATACTCGGGAGTTATTGAAAACGTTTTTACCAATTCTTCTTTATTTTTCACAAAATAGGCCGAGCAATCAAAATTGGTAAACATCCATTTATGTGGATTAAAAACAAAACTGTCGGCATTTTCAATTCCTTCAATCATCCATCTTTCTTTTTCAAGCACAAGAGCTGACCCGGCCCATGCAGCGTCAATATGCAGCCAGGCTTCATATTTATTTGTCAGGAATGAAATTTCCTTAAGAGGATCCACCGCACAAGTTCCGGTAGTTCCGAGAGCTGCAACAACACAGCATGGGATGGCCCCCTGTTCCAGATCCTGAATAATGGCTTTTTCCAGCTCCTCCGGAATCATTGCCAAACCGTCATCGACGGGTATCTTGACGACAGAGTTTTTTCCAAATCCAGCGATTTTTGCCGCTTTTTCGATGGATGAATGGGCTTCGGAACTGCAATAGACCCGATATTTATTGTGGGTAAAGCCATCCTGATTGATGATGTAGTTACTTTTTTTCTCCCGTGCTGAGAGTAGAGCTACAAGATTGGCGGTGGATCCGGCATCCTGAATAACTCCCTCAAAATCAGAAGGTAATCCGCAAAAATCCCGTAGCCATTGCATCATTCTTTCCTCAAGTTCAGTAGCAGCAGGGGAGGTTTCCCAGATCATTCCCTGCACACCGAGGGCCGAACTCAACAAATCACCTAGGATGGAAGGGAAAGAGCCATTAGCTGTGAAATAGGCATGGAAACCTGGGGATTGCCAGTGGGTAATTCCAGGTAATATAATCCTACGGAAATCTTCCATTATTGATTGAATGCTCTCTGGATCTTCGGGTGCCTGTTTTTTCAACTGTGCAAGAATCTCACCGGGTTTGGAACGGGATTTCACTGGGTATTCATGAATAGACTGATAGTACTCTACAATGAAATCAATTATCTCATAGGCACTTTTGCGAAAATCAACAGGGTCCATTTTTCAATTATTTGACATAAAGCTAACGGAAGATTTGAAAATTTCAAATATCCAGCTCCTCTGATTTGGCACGGTAATTGAATTTTGTTATTTAACGTTAAAGATTCATCCTTAAAAATCTGAAGTCATGAAAAAGATCTATATCATACTGGTCCTTATCCCTCTGCTGCTGGCGAGCTGCACCAGGGATCCCTATGCCGACTTTCGTGCCGATAAAAGAGTGGTGCTTGTTGGCGAGGAAATTACGTTTACCAACCGTTCTGTTGATGCTTACGATTATGAATGGGATTTCGGAGACGGTTTTATCGCCACTACATTCCACGCTGTAAAAAGTTGGTCTCAGCCAGGAATTTATCAGGTTTCCCTTACCGCTTTTGGCAAGGATGGTCGCAGGGATGTTTCCCTAATGGAAATAGAAGTGCTACCGGTTGCCGATTTACTAATCGTGGTTGAGGAATATTTTGAACCCTACTATCTTGTGGAAGATGCCAGGGTCCGGTTATATCCTACTGTGCGTGACTGGGAAAATGAGACCAATCTTGTAGTACAGGGTTATACGGATTCCAATGGAGAAGTGATTTTCATTGATTTGATGGCAAATACCCGATATTATGTTGATGTCTATGGTCCCTTCCATGATAACTATCAATTGGCAGCCGAAGATGTGGGGTGGATAGAAACCCAGGTTCTTGTTCCGGATGCATTGAATGAATTTGTTGCGGTGGTTGATTATTATCCGGAGGGAAAAAAGAAGTCTGCTGAAGAGACCAAAAGCCTGAAGCAACTTAAAAAGGAATCGGTTGATTCGGGTAAAATCAGAAATTACGTTAAAAGACAAAAGAAATAGTACCCCTGGGTATTACTGGTGAGTTTCACACATGTTTTTGAATAAAGGCTGTCCGGATGCGGATGGCCTTTTTTCAAACAAGTTATCAATATCCCTTGATCCAAAGTATTTTATCCTCATCAATGCAAAGATCAACGAGTTCGAGCATTTCCTTGTACACTTCCTTAAGCTGATCCCGGATATTCTCCCAGGAGATCTTCCATTTAGGGTAGAAAGTTTTAAGCTCATTCAGGAAATCAATACCTTCCAGTTGTTTCATGGCAAACAATTCAAGCGATTCAGCCTGATCAATGGTGCCTATCTTAACAAGGTGTTCCTGCAGGCGGTTTCTAAGACTCACGATATTGTTTTCGTGATAGGGCACCTCATCATAATAACTATAATCAGGATTGCTAATCTCAAAGGCATTTTGCATCAGACTAAAAACCGAACCCGGAAGGAACCTGGATTTTTCAGTAAAAGGAATAAACCTTTCTTCGGCTTCCAATACAGCAATTTCAACAATATTCAGGTCTTTAAATTCAAAAAACTGTATTCTCATTCAGGAGTGGATTTGGTTGCCAATATAATAAAAAAATATCTTGATGCTGCAAGTGAATGTCCTTCAAACCAGCATTCTTCACAGGGATCGAAAATAGCAGGAAAATATTTATTTCCTGTTTATAAGACATTAATTTTTTAATTTTGCCGGTAACACCCATAGACCAGATCCCGGGATTAGCCTATATTACTAAAAGGATTCTTACTGGTTCAGATTTTAGGGACAGGTCCGATTATAGGAACATGGATTAATCAATTTCGACCGTAATATAAGTGTATGGATATAAAGCATCATCAAAAATATTAAGAAGTGAAGGGAACAAAGATCATGGTATTCCCAGGGAAATTCATAAGGAACTAAAAACCCTCTTTTAAAATGCCGAATATTCGTGACAATAGTTCGTTAAACTTTATTATATCGCTCATTATCAACAGTTTAAAAAGCTCGGTAAATAATAGATATAATATTAATAATCAACGTTTTACGGTTTTTCAAAATACCATTTTCTAAAAGTTTAACGAACTATTGTCGTGAAATCTATGCATAAAAATGAGCTCAATATTTTATTCAGGGGAAAATTCGGACGCGATGCTGAAGTCATCGAAAGTCTTCCTCCTTCAGGTTCTCATCGCCGATACTTCAGGATGACCGGGGGTGAGCTTACAGCCATCGGGGTTTTTAATGATTATATTAACGAGAATCGGGCGTTTCTTTCCTTTTGCAAAACATTTACTTCCGAAGGTTTGCCGGTACCCGAAATATATGCAGTTCATCCATCGGAAGAATATTACCTGCTGAAAGATCTCGGTGATGTAAGCCTGAAGCAGGAGCTGGAAGCTACTGGCGGGCCTGTCGATGAAAATCAGCATATCTGGGATCTCTACAGAAACACATTGGAAAATTTGGTGCAATTCCAGGTGCACTCCCATTCCAAGATCGACTACAGGTTTTGTGTTCCAAGACAGGAATTTGACGCCCAATCCGTACTTTGGGACCTAAACCATTTTAAATACTTTTTTCTCAAGGTTTCTGGCATTAATTTCGACGAGCAGAAGCTGGAGGATGATTTCGTAGCCCTGACCGCAAGGCTAATGGATTCTCCAAGGGATTTTTTCATGTACCGGGATTTTCAATCCAGAAATATTATGATTTATCAGGGTTCCCCCTGGTTTATTGATTTCCAGGGTGGCAGGAAGGGTGCTCTTCAGTATGATCCAGCCTCCTTACTTTTCGAAGCAAAAACCGCTCTTCCCTCGAGAAAAAGAGAAGAACTGCTGAATCACTACCTCCAAAGCCTGGAAATCGTTTTGCCAGGGATCAGGGATCAATTCCTTTTGCGATATTACGATTTTGTTCTCATAAGGATACTTCAGGCGCTGGGCACTTACGGACTCAGAGGCTGGGTTGAAAACAAATCTCTTTTTTTGTTGAGTATTCCATGGGCCATGAAAAACCTGGAATGGCTTTTGGTCAACAATAAAATTCCTGTCGGACTTAAGGAGTTACCGAAATTGTTTTTGAAGATGGTCGCTTCAGAAGAATTGAATTACACCTTTGATGATAAGCCGGAAAATCTCAAAATAAGAATAAATAGTTTTTCTTACCGCAAAAGGATTCCTTCTGATCTCAGTGGAAATGGAGGGGGGTTTGTTTTTGATTGCAGGGGGATCCATAACCCCGGAAGATATCCGGAATGGAAGTCATTTACAGGAAAAGATCCGGAAATCGCAAGGTTTTTCGAAGAAAGGTCAGAAATGAAATCATTTCTCAAGGACGTTTACCGCATTCTTGATCGCAGTATAAACGCGTATCAAGACAATAAATATAAACATTTACAGGTATCATTTGGTTGTACAGGAGGAAGGCACAGATCTGTTTTTGCTGCAGAAAATCTTGCCGTTTATCTGAAAGAAAACCATAAGGTGGAAGTAGAACTGGTGCACAGGGATCTGATTAGTTAAGCGTTTATGTCGAAAAAACTTTGTAAGCAAGGTATTGAATTAAATCCGGAGGACAGGAAACTGAAATATCGGTGTAAGAAATGCGGTCTATTCTCCAGTAAAGAAAAGTATTGCTGTAAACCGGTTAAACTTAATAAATCGGCCTGAAATTATGAAAAAGCAGGCTATGATCATGGCAGCAGGACTGGGGACCCGGTTGAGGCCCTTAACGGAGAACAAACCCAAGGCTTTGTTAGAATACCATGGATTTCCACTTATCTATTATGTTCTCAGAAGTCTTGCGAACCACGGGTTTACAAAAGTAGTTGTTAATGTGCATCACCTTGCTTATCAGGTTGTGGATTACCTGAAAAGGTGCGAATTTCCCACACTGGATATACAAATATCCGATGAAAGCGAATTACTGCTCGATACCGGTGGCGGATTGAAAAAAGCAGAATCTGTTTTCGATGAGGGTCCCATTCTCGTTCATAATGTTGATATTCTTACAGGATTAAACCTGAATGAATTATGGGCCCATCATATTCAGAATAAATACATTGCCACCCTGGCCGTTAAATACAGAGAAACCAGCAGATATCTTTTGATGAACGAAGAAAGATTGCTCTGTGGCTGGAAACACAGGGATACAGGAGAAACAATCCTTTCAAGAAAAAACGGGAGAATGGAAGAAATTGCATTCAGTGCCATATACATAGTTGAAAAACAATTTATTAAGCTCTTACCCGGGCAGCAGGTGTTCCCCATAATGCCTGAAATTCTAAAGATAGCTACGGGCCATAAGATAGGATTATTTCTTCATACGGATGACTGGAAAGACATGGGGAAGATTGAAAGTTTTTCATGAAATCCAAGGGCAGTCAAGGAGTATTGAGGATTTAGACTGGATCCCATTATTTTGCTATTTTTACACAAAAATTATGCAGCATGAAAATAGGTGAAGAATTGAAAGATACGATAAGCAAATTAAATGAAAGATTCCATAAGGCAGAACCGGAAAAGGTGCTTCAGTTTTTTTTGAAAGAATATAAATCCAAAATTGCGCTTTCCTCCAGCATGGGTGCGGAGGATCAGGTTCTCACCAAAATGGTTACGGATATTGATCCGGACACCAGAATATTTACATTGGATACCGGAAGAGTTTTTCCTGAAACCTATGAATTAATATCAGAGACGAATAAGAAATACAATATTCGTATTGAAGTGTTCTTTCCTGATTATAAACAGGTTCAGAAGATGGTAAAGGAAAAGGGCATCAACCTTTTCTATAAAAGTGTTGAGAATCGCAAACTATGTTGTCATATCCGTAAAATTGAACCCCTTAAACGGGCATTTGAAGGTCTGGATGTATGGATTTGCGGGCTTAGGAAGGACCAGTCTGTGACCCGATTTTTCAATAAACTGGTCGAATGGGATGAAGGTAACGGCCTTATCAAAGTTAATCCGCTGATTGATTGGTCGGAAAAGCAGGTCTGGGAATACATCCATCAACACAGTGTTCCCTATAATCCTCTACATGATCAGGGCTTCCGAAGTATTGGTTGTCAGCCCTGTACAAGAGCCGTCGAACCGGGAGAGGATGTGCGTGCGGGAAGATGGTGGTGGGAACAACCTGAGCAGAAAGAATGCGGTTTACATCGATCTGAAAAAAGTTCTTAAATAAAAAAGTGCCCAGGACTGGAATCGAACCAGCACGGCCTAAAACGGCCACTAGGCCCTCAACCTAGCGCGTCTACCAATTCCGCCACCTGGGCAATTTTCAAAGTTTTGAGGAACTACTTTTGTTAAAAGTGGTGCAAATATAAAAAAATATTACAAGTACAGCGAATTATTGCCAAAAATTTGCTGTAGCCTAAGGCAAATCAAGGCTTAATCATATTTGAAAAGATTGTGTAATCTTTCCTGAACATCATTGATCTTTTCTTCCAGTTCTGCTTCCGCTTTCCCTCTCCGTATGTGTCTTAACATGCTTATAATGAGTAAAATAGAAAGTAAAACATTCAGAGCCAGAGATATAAATAGTAATACCTGCATATTCCTACCGACAATAAAAAACCACAGCTAAATCTGCCGTAGCTGTTAAATTGAAATCCATGTAATCCTGAAGCAAAGATAAGTCTAAAATGAATTACAATTCCGAATTCCTGGTTAAAATTAGATTAACACTGATATCGACATTTGGGGAGGGAAAGTGCCCAGAACAGGACTCGAACCTGCACGTACTTGCGTACACTAGTCCCTGAAACTAGCGCGTCTACCAATTCCGCCATCTGGGCATTTGAAAGAACCTGGGTTAATGAGGGTACCGATCAGCAAAAAGTGCTGCAAATATATAAATAAATTGAAAACCTTCAAGATAATTTAGGATCTGATTTAGTAATGATGGGATGGGAAAGCAGACTGATTTATCGACATAATTAAATATATTATCTTTGCAAAAAAATCAAATGAATGAGGAAACGGGTTGTAGTTGGACTTTCGGGGGGAGTTGATTCCAGTGTTGCTGCCTTTCTTTTAAAGGAGCAGGGCTATGAGGTAACAGCTGTTTTTATGGTCAACTGGCACGATAAAACAGGAGTACTGAAAGGGGATTGTCCATGGGATGAGGATGTGACCTTTGCCGAAATGGTAGCAAAAAAACTCAATATTCCATTTCATGTAGTCGATTTGAGCGGGAAATACAGGGAAAGAGTGGTTGATTATATGTTCAGGGAGTATGAAGCCGGACGAACTCCCAATCCGGATGTTTTATGCAACCGCGAAATTAAGTTCGATGAATTTTTTGCTGCAACTGAAAAATTTAAGCCCGATTTCATTGCTACGGGTCATTATTGCCGAAAGGAAGAAATAGAAATTGAAGGGAAAAAGGTATACCGGCTTTTGGAAGGAAGAGATCCGGGAAAGGAACAAAGCTATTTTCTCTGCCAGTTGTCGCAGTCTCAGCTTGCCCGCACCTTGTTTCCCATTGGTCATTTGATGAAAACGGAGGTCAGGAGAATAGCCCGGGAGCAAAAACTTGCATCTGCTCAAAAGAAAGATTCGCAGGGAATTTGTTTTGTGGGGAAAGTGGACCTCCCAACATTCCTTCAGCAAAAATTGGAGGCGAAAAAAGGAAAGGTAATCGAGATTCCGGTCGATGGATTTAATTTGATAGGGAAAACTGCTTTGAACGGGGATTTTTCTGATTATCAGCCTGCGCGCTATAATGAAAATGACGGATTTATTACCGGTGAGCATTCCGGTGCCCACTTTTATACAATCGGACAACGAAAAGGATTAAACATTGGAGGAAAAAAAGAGCCTTTATTTGTTTTGCAAACCGATACCGAGAAGAATCTTGTGTATGTTGGCCAGGGTCAGGACCATCCAGGCTTGTACCGGGATTTCCTCCGCATACGGAAGGATGATATTCATTGGGTCCGACCCGACTGCAGCATGAAGACCGGAGAAAGAAGGGACTTCATGGTCAGGATCCGATACAGGCAATCTCTCCAGGAAGCAGAACTACATAAAAGGGAGGAAGGTATGATCGTACGATTCAGGAAACCCCAACGAGGAATTGCGGGTGGACAATTTGCTGCGTGGTACAAGGATGGTGAGTTGATAGGTTCAGGTATCATTGAAGGATAGAAACCTCCGTGTACAGGCAACAAAGATCGAGCCGGTTTAACAAACCGGCTCAGATCATAGAGCCCCTGAAACTCTTTTATATGCTTCCGAAGAAAATGGCAAATCCAATACAGAAAATCAATCCGTTATAGGAGGTCCCATCTCCCTCTGCATCAATAGGTTTGGCGGTTTCATAAAAATACTTCAGGATCATTTCCAGGGCTACATATTCAGTAATAAAATAAGCAGCACCAATCCCCAGCCATGCTTTGAACAGCCTGTGAGGACTTTCATTTTCAATTCCATCGGTATCATACACATACTTGTAATTCTCTCTGCCTATGCCAAGAAAAATTTCAGCGAATGGAACCAGGGCTCCGTACTGGTAATAATATCTTGCAAATGGTCCCAATAGAAATGCGGTTGTGATGTCTTTGGCAGCTTCGTATTTAAGTCGGTGGTAGGCATAGCTCATCATAATACCCGCGGCAACCCTGTTGGCAAGAAAATAGCCTGCCGCAGGATTGAAAGCAAAACTCAGGATTTTGGTGGGATCAAAATCAGAATTGATTTGTTTTTGCCTGTATGCCTCCATTTTCAATTCAGCAACCCCAAGTGCGAACAGGCTGCCGGTGTTCATCTGACTGTATCCCGAAGTGAATACAACTGCAATAAATCCCAGAATGAGAAGAATTCTTTTCATGATGATGAATTTTTGTGATTAGGTTAGGGGCAATTTAAGAAAGTATTATTACACACAATTAATTAATTTTATATTTTTTAGGGATGCATTGAAGAATTTCCTGGATAACCGGATAAATAACCGAATATTTTTAATTCCGGGATACCAATTCTGTTAAATTGCAAGCTGATCCAAAACATGGAAAATTCAACCATTTATGAGTAATCTCACACTTTTAAAAGCATCGGCGGGTTCGGGAAAAACCTATCAGCTAGCGCTTAAATACCTGGAACACTTAATGGAGGATCCGTTTTCCTATAGAAAGATTCTTGCAGTTACTTTTACGAATAAGGCTTCCAACGAAATGAAGGAAAGAATTATTTCTTCATTGTACCTGCTGTCAAAAAATGACCCTAAAGTAGCCGGATATAAAGAATCCCTCTTAAAGAGTAACCCTTCTTTCACCGAATCTTCCCTGGCAGAAAAGGCACATAAAACCCTGGAAATCATATTAAACGATTATTCAGCCTTTAGTGTCGGGACCATTGACAGGTTTTTTCAGTGGGTCATCCGCGGATTTACGCGGGAGATTGGGCTTCAGACCGGATATAATCTGGAATTAAATCCGGATAATATCCTAAATGAGGCTATTGAACGTATTCTGCTAAGCCTGGATACAGACGGACAAATCAAAGAATGGATTCTGGATTATACACAGGAGAAACTTTTGGAAAACAAGAACTGGAAGATTGAGACCTATCTGTTTGAATTGGGTCGTGAAATTTTTAGTGAAAACTACCAGGAAGTGATGGGTGAAAACAGAGATAAGGATGAGGACAGAAAGAACTTACTATCCTTAAGATCAAAACTCTATGAAATCATCAGGACAACAGAAAATAAATTGAAGGTCATGGCGGCAGCCATACTACAGATAGCTGAAGAGAAGGGGTTTGCCATCGAGGATTTCAAGAGAAAGAGTACGGGAGTTTTGGGGTACCTGAAAGGGGTTGCAGAGGCTTCAAGAGATGGTTCGGAACCGACTGATACGGTTAAAAAGGCAGCTGGTGATCCCTTGGAGTGGGTCGCCAAAACCCATAAATCCAGAGAGGCTATTCTGGAATTGGTAACTACTCGTTTACAGAAAAGGTTGATTGAGTACCTTGAATTTTGGGAGGGTAATAAGGCCGAATACCTTACCGCCATTGAACTGCAAAAGAATATATACACTTTTGGTTTACTCAAGGATATTTCATCTTCCATTCGGGAGATTTGTCTGGAAAACAATATTTTTCTATTGTCAGATTCTTCCTTTTTCCTGAAAAAAATAATCGAGGGCAACGATACCCCCTTCATCTTTGAAAAAGCAGGAAACTATTTTGACAAGTATATGCTTGATGAATTTCAGGATACATCCCGTTTTCAGTGGGATAATTTTTATCCATTGATTGTAAACGGTTTATCGGAAGATCAGCCGAGCCTGATTGTGGGTGATGTAAAACAATCCATCTACCGTTGGCGGAATGGTGACTGGAGGATACTGGCTGCGGAGGTGAATCAACGTGTCCATAAGCATCAAATCAGAGAAGAATACCTCAGGGTAAATTACCGAAGTTCTAAAAACCTGGTAAGGTTCTTTAATTCATTTTTTACCCTACTTCCGAAAAAAGTACAATCCACTATGAGGCAAAAGTGGGAAGAAGCGAAAATGGAGGGTGAGTTTCTGGATAATTGGCTTGAACTTGTCGACAGAGTATATGATAATACCGAACAGGAATTGCCGGAGGGGAGCATCATAAGTTCGGGCTATGTTGAATCTCAATTCTTTTTCAAGAAAAATCAGGATCAATACAGGGAGTTTCTCGAACAACGAATCCCTGAATTGGTTGAAAACCTGCAGGAAAGAGGCATAAGGCCCAGAGATATAACCTTTTTGGTTAGAACCAAAGCTGAAGGACGGATAATCGCGGAGATGCTACTTTCACAAAAGAAGGAATCGCAAAAGAATTATAATTATTCGATTATTTCCAATGATGCATTATATATCGGTAATAATCCTTCGGTAAGGTTCCTCCTGGGAATGCTAAAGAAAATATCTGGTCAAAGTGAAAAAATCAATGATGCTTACCTCAATCATGCACTTTTTTACTTTTTCAATACAGAGGTGATCCCTTCAAATCCTCACTTGATTTTTAGTTCCGTTGATGAGGATTCCCTTAGGTTTAAGATGGATTTCTACCTGGAAGAGAGAGGAATTCAGAACGAACAACTACAAAAACTTCCCTTGTTCGAATTGCTTGAAGAATTGATACGGATCTTTGATCTTGGAAAAAACAGTTCCGAAATTGCCTATTTGCAGGCCTTCCAGGATTTTGTATTAAACTACCTCAATGAGGAAACCGGAGATATATCATCCTTTCTAAGGTATTGGGATATTTATGGAGATGACCTGATGCTGAATGCATCGGAAGCTCAGGATGCCATGCGAATTATGACCATTCATAAAGCCAAGGGATTGCAGTTTAAAACAGTTATTATTCCTTTTTGTGACTGGGCACTTACTCCGGGAACGAGAAACAACATGATCTGGGTGAATCCGGAGGGAACTCCTTTCCATTTTTTTCCCATGCTTCCGGTAAATTATTCCCGCAAGCTTTCAGATACTATGTTTCACAAGGAATATTGGAACGAAACGTTTATGGGATATATTGATAATATTAATTTATTGTATGTTTCTTTTACCCGTGCCGAAAAGGAATTGTATACTTTTTCCGGGATAACCGAAAATGCCAATGAAATAAGCATAGGTACCCTGTTACTGAACATCCTCAAAGGCTCCGGGGAAAATGGGGCAAAACTCCCAGGGGGTGTTTATAGTGATGAGAATAATTTTTTCACGTTCGGTGAGAAAGAACAATTACCCATCCCGGAGAAGAAAAGCGGAAACTATACCTCTTTCCCCGAAAACTACCCTGTGCATAATTCCACCCCAACTCTTCTTAAAAATAACCGGAACATCTACCTTTCAAGCCTGGAAGAAGAGTTTAGTGACCCGGCTGGATTTGGTACACAAATGCACGAAATTTTTTCCATGATAATTACAGAAGAAGACATTGAGCCGGCTGTTCGTAAAGCCTGGATGAAAGGACTCCTTTCTACCGGGGAAAAGGATGATTGGGTTGCGAAAATAAAAGGGTTGATTTTGGAAAACCCATTTAAGCAATGGTTTGACGGTGAGGGGGAGGTTATAACTGAGCAGGACCTGGTGGATGAAAGCGGTAACATCCTGAGGCCCGACAGGGTGGTAGTAAAGGATGGTCGCGTGATGGTTATTGATTTTAAGTTCGGGGACAAGGAGCGAGACAGTTACCTGAAACAGGTACAACGTTATGTGATGGCATTGGAAGCCGCCGGCTACAAAAATGTGAGGGGTTATGTCTGGTATCCTTTATTAAAAAGAATGAGAGAGGCAGGATGAATCATTTACCAACTTTCCCGGGAAACAGGAGATTTAATTCTTACTCCGCATACATAAAAAAACGTTTTGAAGGCAGAGTACAGAAATTAAGTGTGGATGCAGGATTTACCTGTCCCAACCGGGATGGCAGGGTTGGGGAAGGAGGTTGCAGTTTTTGCAATAACCATGCATTTAATCCTTCCTATTGCAGGGAAGAGGGAAGTCTCAACAAACAGATACAGGAAGGAATAAAATTTCACAGAAAAAGATACAAAAGTGCTGAGAATTATATGGTCTATTTTCAGGCATATTCAAATACCTACGACACTCCTGAAAATCTGGAAAAACTTTACAGAGAAGCACTGGGCCATCCAGGGGTAGTGGCTTTATCCATAGGAACCAGACCTGATTGTCTGCCCGAACCCGTAATGAAGGTTCTGGAAAAATTGAACAAGGAGGTGTTCCTGAATCTGGAAATCGGCATTGAGTCCTGTTATGATCATACCCTGAAAGCCATTAACAGAGGGCATGATTTTTCCACCACCAGGGAGGCTATATGCAGGGCAGAGAAAGCCGGTATTTTTACCACCGGTCACCTGATAATCGGGTTACCCGGTGAAACCCGGAAAGAGATCCTCGAACAGGCTGAAATCCTTAACTCACTTCCAATAAATAATTTAAAATTTCATCAGTTGCAGATGGTCAGGGGTACCTTAATGGGAAATGAGTATCTAAAAAATCCATTAAAGTTTCCGGAATTTTCATTCTCCGAATATCTGGACCTCATGGTCCGGTTTATTGAACGTCTGTCACCCGAAATCCTTATTGACCGGATTGCAGGGGAAACCGTTCCTGAGTATAATTTGCGAGAGTCATGGAAGATGCGGTACGATCTTGTACTTAAAGCGTTTGAAGAATTATTGCTAAAACGAGATACCTGGCAGGGAAAATATTATCATCCTAACATCGATTAGAACTTATGAATTACTTTCTGAATGAATTGGCAACCTATTTTATAAAGAATAATGAAAGAAAGGGCAAGCTGCTTTTTGTTTTTCCCAACCGCAGATCCGCCTTGTTTTTTCGCAGATATTATGCCCAAAATTCCTCAAAGCCCGGTTGGGTTCCTGCCACTAAAACGATTAAGGATTTCATGACAGAAGCGTCTGCAATCTCGGAGGCCGATCCCCTGGAGTTATCCTTTCTTATATATAATGTTTACAGGCAGGTATCAGGGAATCAGGAAAGTTTCGATGAATTTTATCCCTGGGGAGAAATGATGATTACGGATTTCAACGATATTGACAATTACCTGATCAATGCCAGGGATTTGTTTACGAATGTATCCGACCTGAAAAAACTGGAGGAAGGTTTTGATTATCTAAGCCATGAGCAAAAAGAACTGATCAAAAGATTTTGGAGTTTCTTTGGGAGCGGCAGCCTTTCAGAACACCAGGAACAATTTCTGAGGATGTGGGACCTGCTTTATCCCGTTTATGAAAAAACCAGAGCCTATTTGTTTGAGAAAAGGATTGGATATGAGGGATTGATATACAGGCATGTGGCTGAGGGTAAATCGGATGTTCTGGAGTGGAGTAATGCATTTGACAGGGTTGCATTTATTGGATTTAACGCCCTGAATCGTTGTGAGATGAAGCTCTTTAAAACCCTGATGGATGCCGGAAAGGCTGAATTTTATTGGGATTATGATAAGCGCTATCTCGAAAATGAATTCGAGGAAGCTGGAAGATTTATTCGTGAGAACCTTAGGAATTTTCCACCGGAAAAGGACTTCGATCCAGGTTTTACTAATCTTTCAACTCAAAAGAATATTAAAATCCACAACATACCTTCCGACATTCTTCAATGCAAAAAACTGGGTGAGGAATTAAAAACTAATTCGGCAACGTCCTTTAATGTGTCAGCTGTTGTACTGGGAAATGAAGAATTAATGACGGGGGTATTAACATCCATCCCGGAAGGAATTCCTGATTTGAACATTAGTATGGGCTATCCACTTACACATACCCTCATCTTCAGTTTTATGGACTCTCTGCTTCAACTGCAGCAAAACCAGAGAATAAACAAAGGAGAAGGAAGGTATTATTACCGGAATGTTTTAATGATTTTGACACACCAATACATGCAATCACTCGCAGGGGAGGATGTCAACCGGATCATCCACAAAATCAGGAAAGGGAACATGATTATTATTCCGGCAGATTTATTTACCGGAAATGACTTCCTGAGGTTGATCTTTGCTTATATGCAATCGCCTGCCGAACTGATCTCGTATCTCCGAAAATTATGGAAGTTTCTTCTTGAAAGAATACCTGGTTCAGGTGAAAAAGAAATGGCCCTTGAAAGGGAATACATCTTTTATATACTTACCCGAATTAACAAGTTGGAAAGTCTGAGTGAGGGATTGGAATTTGAGATTGGACTTGACAGTTATATTCGATTACTAAGAAAAATGTTCAGAGGGCTGCGAGTCCCCTTCAATGGAGAACCACTCAAAGGGTTACAGATTATGGGTATTTTGGAATCCCGTCTTCTGGATTTCAACAATGTTCATATTCTATCTCTCAATGACGGGGTAATGCCTGAAAGGTTTCCGAACTTTTCCTACATCCCTGCGAATCTGAGATTTGCTTTTGGCCTGCCAACAAGAGAGGATAAGGATGCAATTTATGCCTATTATTTTTACCGGTTAATACAAAGAGCGGAAAATATTACGCTTTACTATAATAGTAAGAGTGACGGACTCAAACAGGGAGAGCCTTCGAGGTATATCCATCAACTCAGGTACCTGTATCCCTTTCCTGTCGAGGAAAGGACTACGGGATACAGGGTTGAAGGGACCAAGCCTGTTTCCATAACAATTCCAAAAGAGGAAGGGATAATGCATGAATTAAAAAGGTTCACTTCAGAAGGGGATTCCTATCTCTCACCCTCTGCTCTTGCAACCTATCTGGATTGTTCGTTGAGGTTTTACTTTTCCTATATTGCAGGGATTAAAGAAGAGGACGAGGTTTCAGAAGAGATAGATGCAGCAGGGTTTGGGAATATTTATCACAAGACCATGGAATATTTATATGAAGAACTGAAGGGTAAAATGGTTGAGCAAAACGATCTTAAAATCAGAACCGGTATGGTGGAACAGGTCCTGAACCTGGTTTTCACAGAAGAATTCCTGAATATCATGGGGCAATCCAGTCCTGTTCAACCCGAAGGGAGGAACATTATTCCTTTTGAAGTCATGAAGAAGTTTATTTATAAAACCATCGACCGGGATACTGATTTTACCCCTTTTCGCTATCTGGACTCGGAAAGGAAGATCATATATGAGTACCTAACCCTGGAGGAGGGTAAAGGTATCAGGCTGGGGGGCAAAATTGACAGACTGGATGAAAGAGAGGGGAAAGTTCATATTATTGATTATAAAACCGGGAAGAATGAGTTAACCCTAGATTCATTGAATCTTCTTTTTGATCGGGATGCATGGAAGGCTAAAAATTATAAGGCGGTTTTTCAAATACTAATATATTCGTGGATCTTTTCCAAATCGGAGAGAGGTGCCCGGCTTGTGCCTGCAATCTATCTAACTCCTGAGCTATTTGGTGACTCTTTTACCATTTATCCGACTTTAGGAAAGCCGGCAGAAAAAATTGAGTTCGACAAAATTGAAAATGAATTTGAGGAGAAGCTGACTGATCTGATAGCGGAGATTTTTAATCCCGACCTTCCTTTCACTCAGACTCAGGACGAAAAAAGGTGCCTATATTGTCCTTACGCAGGGATCTGCCATCGCAATCCGGTCAAAAATTTCGCGGATTAGGGTTCCCCTTCCAGTAAATCCGGACGAAGTTTTCTTGTCCGTTCCAGCGCCTGTAAATGTTTCCATTCATTAATTTTTGCCGGATTTCCGGAAAGAAGGACTTCAGGGACTTTCCATCCATGGTAGTCGGCAGGCCTTGTATAAACTGGTGGGGATAGTAAACCATCCTGGAAGGAATCATTCAGAGCTGAGGTTTCATCTCCCAGTGCCCCCGGCAGAAGTCTGACAATACTGTCGGTAATCGCGGCAGCTACCAGTTCTCCCCCAGTGAGAACAAAGTCGCCCAGGGAAATTTCCCTGGTAATCAGGTGTTCTCTGATCCTGTGGTCAACCCCCTTATAATGTCCGCATAACAGGATGATGTTCGTCAGTGTGGATAAATAGTTCGCGGTTTTTTGAGAATACCTCTCACCATCTGGGGAAGTGTAAATGATCTCATCGTATTCCCTGAGAGATTTCAGATGTGTAATCGCCCGGTCTACCGGCTCAATCTGAAGGACCATTCCTGCTTCACCACTGAATGCATAATCGTCAACTTTTCGATGCTTATCCAGGCTGAAATCCCTGAGATTATGGAGTGTGATCTTAGCAATGCCTTTATCTGTGGCTCTTTTGATAATGGAATGTTCCAATGGCCCAAGGAACAGTTCCGGAAGGACTGTGATGATGTCGATATGCATACTACTAATATTAATTTTAGATTACTCCTGCTACCAATACGAAAGATGAAACATTCACATCAATCGCAATACTGACATAATGACACATTATTATCTAAAAGAACGCCATAATGGCAGATTTTGTAAATTGACAGTGACAAAAATTACCATATATTCAACTGGCATGCAGATTGAAATAATCGTGATAAAATTAAGTATTAACCTTAAAAATTAAAATTATGACACTTTTAAGAGTATATCCCAAAAACGGACATGTAAGTCCTGGTGTTCAGAGGCCCTATTATTTATCCGATCTCATGAATGAGTTTTTTCCGGGTGAAAGTAAGGTTAGCAGATTCACGAATCCGAAAGCAAATATTGCTGAAAATGCAGATAACTATGAAATTGTTCTGGCACTTCCGGGAATGACAAAAAAGGACATTGAATTGCTGGTTGAGAAAGAAACTTTAACCATAAGGCACAAAAACAACGAGAGCCGGGAAGAGGTAAGTTATGCCAGAAAAGAATTTGATTTTAACGGATTTGAACGTTCATTTTCCCTGCCTGAAACGGTTAACACTGAAAAAATATCTGCCCGAATGGAAAATGGAATGTTAACAGTGACCCTTCCGAAAAAGGATGAGGCTGTTGACAGAGGACCACGAAATATTAATATTTCATGATTGTTTTGATTGGATGTTTAGGAATAAAGGCTGATTTCTTTTGAATTCAGCCTTTTTTCATGCAAAGCGTTTCGACAATTTACCACTGACAAGTGTTATACTCAGAGAATTAATACCTCCGAAAATTTTGGGGTGTTGATAATCTGTCAAAAAACATTGTGATTATCAATTCGTTTGAATAATTTAGTATCATATAATAAGTTATACAAAAGGAAAAATGTTTTCCTATGAATATAAAAGATCCAAAAAACTCTGTTCCGGAGGAACAATTCGGAGGCATGTCCGAAAATACTAATGAAACTGAAAATCAGATCAATGAGAATAAATCTGGTTTGAACGACCCGGATGAAAGTAAAGGTAGAAAAGACCCCGGCGGGGATTCAGGAGAGCAGGAGAGCTCTGTTGAGGGGCCGCTTTCCGATCAATCCCCAGCTCCCCCAGATACCGGTAATGAATCGGAGGACTCTGCGGAGGAAGAGGGCAGCCTGACCGAACCATCAATGTCTTCTGATGAAGCATCTCCGAAGGAAAAGAAGGCACAGGATACCGTGAGTAGATCCGAAGAGACCCCCGCTCAAGAGGATGAGGAAGAATCGAATGCTCCGGAAAGGAGCGAGAAGACTTCGGAAGAAATAAAGAAAGAGCAAAAAGAGAAAGAGCAGGAGGTTATCAATTATTCCCTTCTAAGTAAGGAAGACCTGGTTAAACTCTATGAAGAAATTCTGGATCGGGGGAATCTCGGACAGTATAAAGATGAGCTTGAAGGTATAAAATCGGCTTTTTACAAACAGCACAGGCAGGATATTGAGGAAAAAAAGAAGACTTTCCTTGCTTCGGGAGGGATTCCCGAGGATTTCAGTCCGGGTATAGACGATCTGGAGGAGAAGTTTAAAGAGTTGCTTCAAAAGTTTAAGGATCTGAAAATAGAGGAGAACCGGCTTTTTGAAGTTGAAAAAGAGGAGAATCTTGCCAGGAAATACCGGATTATCGATGAAATAAAGGAATTGGTTCACAGGGATGAGTCCATAAATAAGACTTTTCAGGAATTCAGGGAATTACAGTCCAAATGGCATGAAATCGGCATTGTACCGCAAAAAGACCTGAAGGAGTTGTGGGAAAACTACCATTACCATGTTGAAAAGTTTTACGATTACATCAAGATCAATAAGGAGCTCAGGGATCTGGATCTAAAAAAGAATCTGGAATCCAAAATCAGGTTGTGTGAAAAGGCAGAAGCATTGTTGTTGGAGCCTAATGTGGTAAATGCTTTCAAGATCCTTCAGACTTATCATGATCAATGGCGTGAGATAGGTCCCGTACCCAAAGAGAAGCGAAGTGAAATTTGGGAAAGATTCCGGGAGGCGACCTCGAAAATCAATAAAAAACACCAGCAGTTTTATCAGGATCTAAAGGAAAATCAAAAAAAGAACCTGGAATCCAAAACGGTGCTCTGCGAAAAAGCCGAGGAAATTGCCAGTCGTGAACTGGAAACACATGAAGGATGGATTGATTCAACCAATGAAATTCTTGAGCTGCAAAAGGTTTGGAAAACCATTGGCTTTGCCCCAAAAAAGGATAATAATCAGATTTATGCCCGTTTTCGTAAGGCTTGCGACAGGTTTTTCAATTCCAAAAGGGATTTTTATGCTCAGAATATGGAGGAGCAACAAGAAAACCTCCAGAAAAAGCTTGACCTGTGCATACAGGCTGAATCTCTGAAGGATAGCACAGACTGGAAAAAAACCACACGAGACCTTATAAATCTGCAAAAGCAATGGAAAAGAATAGGTCCAGTGCCAAGAAAACAATCGGATGAAGTATGGAAGCGATTCCGGGGCGCCTGTGATCAGTTTTTTAATCGAAAATCAGAATACTTTACTGATATTGATAAGGTTTACGACGATAATCTAAAGCTTAAAGAAGAACTGATCAATGAGATAGAGAACTTTAAGGCCTCGGAAATTCTAAGAGATAATTTGGATAAGCTGAATGAATTCCAGCGCAGATGGGCTGAAATAGGGTTTGTGCCTTTCGAGAAAAAGGATGAAATTACCCAGAAATACCGGGAGGTTATCGATAAGAAGTTCGATAAATTGCAAATGGATGATCTTCAAAAAAATAAATTAAAATTCAGGAATAAGCTTGAGAATGTCCTTCAGAAACCAAGACCTGGAATGAAACTGCGGTTTGAACGGGAAAAACTTATGAACAAACTGCAGCAACTTAAGAATGATATTGGGATTTGGGAGAATAACATTGGTTTTTTCGCTGAAACCAAAAAGGCTGAGTCCATGGTTAAGGATTTTGAAAAGAAAATTGAGGATGCCCGGGATAAAATTAAACTACTGGAAGCTAAAATATCCATGATCGACGATGTGGATCCTGAAGAGGAGTAAACCCATTTTCTCTTTGTAAAATTATCCCTTATCGGAATTAATTATTTACTTTGCGGTTTAAACTTTTAAAACCATAGTTTTGGCCGCCACAAAATATATCTTTGTAACCGGAGGTGTTACATCTTCATTGGGTAAAGGGATCATTTCATCATCCCTGGCGAAACTGCTTCAGGCCAGAGGTTACCATGTGACAATTCAAAAGCTGGATCCATATATCAACGTAGATCCCGGAACACTCAACCCATACGAACACGGGGAGTGTTATGTGACCGATGACGGAGCTGAAACCGACCTGGATCTTGGACATTATGAACGGTTTCTGGCTGTTCCGACTTCCCAGGCCAATAACGTAACCACCGGTAAAATATATCAATCGGTCATTAACAAGGAAAGAAAGGGCGACTATCTCGGTAAAACCGTACAAGTGATCCCACACATTACGGATGAGATAAAAAGAAGAGTCAAATTGCTGGGTACCCGGCACAATTATGATGTTGTCATTACCGAAATTGGAGGTACTGTAGGGGATATTGAGTCGCTACCATATATTGAATCCGTCAGGCAAATGAAATGGGACCTTGGGCCTGGAAATGCGATTGTGATCCATTTAACCCTGGTGCCCTACCTTTCTGCCTCAGGTGAATTAAAGACCAAGCCCACCCAGCATTCGGTGAAAGCTTTACTGGAGAATGGGGTTCAGCCGGATATTCTGGTATTAAGAACAGAAAAAACCCTTTCCAAGGAAATAAGAAAAAAGGTGGCACTTTTCTGTAATGTTGATCTGGAATCTGTTATTGAATCTATTGATGTTTCAACCATATATGAGGTACCCCTTCTTATGCAGAAGGAACAACTGGATGTTACAGCACTGAGAAAGCTTAATCTTGAACAGGGTAAGAACCCCGAACTTACCCCCTGGAAGAATTTTGTTGACCGCCTTAAAAATCCCAAAAGTAAAGTAAAAATTGCTTTGGTTGGGAAATATGTGGAGTTGCATGATTCCTATAAATCCATTATTGAATCTCTTACTCATGCAGGTGCGGTAAACCTTACCGAAATAGATCTAACCTGTATACATTCTGAAACCATTAATCCCGGGAATCTTTCAGAAAAAATGAAAGATTACAACGGGATCATTGTTGCTCCGGGATTTGGAGACAGGGGGATCGAAGGTAAGATCCTTGCAGTAAAGTATGCAAGAGAAAACTACATTCCCTACCTGGGAATTTGTCTGGGCATGCAATGTGCCGTGATTGAATTCGCCAGGAATGTATTAAAATATCAGGATGCACATTCCACAGAAATGACCAGAATGACTGAACATCCGGTGATCGACCTAATGGAAGATCAAAAAGGCGTAACGGAAAAAGGGGGTACTATGAGACTGGGCGCCTATCCGTGTGATGTTATCAAAGGAACCAAGGTATACGAAATATATAAAGAAGAGCATATTAGTGAAAGGCACCGGCACAGGTATGAATTTAACAATGATTATCTGGAGGATTTTCAGAAGAAGGGATTCATTGCCGCCGGAATTAATCCGGATAGTCAGCTTGTAGAAATTATGGAGCTAAAAGATCACCCCTGGTTTATTGGGGTACAGTTCCATCCTGAATACAGGAGCAATGTCCTGAATCCGCATCCTCTCTTTGTACATTTCATAAAAGCTGCCCTCCAATACACAGAGGCCCCGAAAAAAGCTATGGCTCAAAAACAGTAAGTAACAAATAATGGATAGAAACACAATAATCGGGATTATTCTGATTGCCGGAATTCTTATCGGGTACAGTATAATCACACGCCCTTCCAGGGAGGAAATGGCAGAACAACAAAGGATTGCCGATTCCATTCGAATAGAACAACAGAAAATTGCCGCAAAGGAAGCTGAAAATCCGCAAAGAACAGCTGATCCGGATACCCTGAATGCTCAAAAAAACACCAGTGTATCAACGGAATCAAACCTGGGAGTTTATTCATCCCGGACTTCCGGAGAGGACAAGTATTATATACTTGAAAATGAGTTGGTTAAACTAACCATATCCCGCAAAGGAGGAAAACCCTACAGGGTTGAGCTAAAGAATTATCAGACTTACGACTCTATCCCTTTGGTTCTTTTTGAAGGTGAATCTACCATTTTCGGACTGGAATTCTTTTCGGATGGAAAGACTATTCATACCAACGACCTTTATTTCGAAATGGTTGAAGGGGAGGATGAGATGGATGCAGGCACCACCCCTCAAACCCTGGTTATGCGACTGCCAGTGGATAGTGCAGGAGCAAGCATTGAGTATAGCTATACGCTGGAACCCGGAAAACACCTGATGGATTTTGATCTGAGAATGAGAGGGATGGATGAATACCGGACCGATTTTGTACAATTACGATGGGTGGTCTTTTCTCCTCAGCAGGAAAGGGGTCGTCAAAATGAAGCAAACTATACCAATCTGTATTACCGTTTTTTCGAAGGAGAAGTTGAAAAATTCCGGTCCAGATCAAAAAAAGACATACAGGATATTACCGAAACAACAAAGCTTCACTGGATCGGTTACAAACAGCAGTTCTTTGCATCGGTTATTCTTGCAGACCAGGCTCCTTTTGAAGGTGGTTACATGGCATCAGAGGTAATGCCCGAGACCAGCCCTTATATTGCCAAATTCACTTCCGAACTGGGTGTTCCTTACGACAGAACTTCAGATTTTGTCATGCCCATGCATTTTTATTTTGGTCCCAATCATTTTCAAAGTCTGAAAAAAATTGGATTCGGACTGGAAAATCTGGTAATGGTGGGAGGATCCATAATCCGATGGATTAACTCCTGGGTAATAATCCCTATTTTCAACTGGCTGGATAATTTTATCGGAAACTATGGGATCATCATACTTCTTTTGACGATCATAATTAAAGTAGCTTTGTTGCCTTTGACTTACCGTTCCTATATGTCTCAGGCTAAAATGAGAGCCCTGAAACCGGAAATTGACGAGATTAATAAAAAAATTCCGAAAGAAAAGGCAATGGAAAGGCAACAGGCAACCATGGCATTGTACCGTAAAGCCGGGGCCAATCCCATGGGTGGCTGCCTTCCGTTAATTTTACAGATGCCTATTTTGTATGCTATGTTCAGGTTTTTTCCTTCCTCGATTGAATTAAGGCAGGAAAGTTTCCTTTGGGCGACAGACCTTAGTACCTACGACAGCATTCTTAATCTTCCCTTCAATATCCCCATGTACGGTGATCACGTAAGTCTCTTCACTCTTCTGATGACGGTCTCAACCATCGTTTCCATGCGGATGAATTCCAATCCCACTGGTGCAGATTCTCAAATGCCGGGAATGAAAGGAATGATGTATATCATGCCGGTTATGTTCATGGTAATACTGAACAATTTCTCTGCGGGACTTACCTATTATTATTTTCTTGCCAACCTTATCACCATAGGACAAAACTTCCTTTTCAAGCAGTTTGTGGATGAAGAGGCGCTTCGGAAAAAACTCAATACAAGAAAGGCTAAGCCTGCCAGGAAATCGAAATTTCAGGCAAGACTGGAAGATATGGCCAAACAAAAAGGCTATAATCTGCCTAAAAAATAAATCCCGATCATATGGCTACGAGTCTTAAGAATTTATCCAATTATAATCCGGAAGATATTCCGGATGCATCCGATATGAGTTTTGCGGTGATCGTTTCTGAATGGAACCCTGAGGTTACCCGATCGCTTCTCAGTGGAGCCTTGAGTACATTGGAGAAGCAAGGGGTAAAAAGAGCATCGATTGATGTTCGCTGGGTTCCCGGAAGCTTTGAAATTCCTCTGGCTGCCCAGCTTATGGCAGAAACGGGAATTTATGATGCCATAATATGCCTGGGATGTGTAATCCAGGGCGAGACCCGGCACTTTGATTTTATTTGCCAGGGAGTAACCCAGGGAATCATGGATCTTAACCTTGATTATTCTCTTCCTTTTATTTTTGGAATTCTTACCACCGGAGATCAGCAACAAGCACTTGACAGGTCTGGAGGTAAACACGGAAATAAAGGGGATGAAGCCGCGATTACTGCCATTAAAATGGCTGCACTAAGCCGGGAAATTGTAAGGGCCGGATCCTGAAGCAGTCAATCAACTTTCACTGTTCAACCTTGCGCGTGATATGTATTTTTGGATATCCCTTGCTTCCTGACTATCCGGGAACTCGCGTGAAATCCTTTGGTAAGTCTCAACAGCTTCTTCAAAATCCTTCAACTCCTCCTGCACAAGGCCGGTCTTCTTTAGAAGGGTAGGAGTGGAGAAACTGTTAATGTAAGAACTAATTCCTTTCTGGTATTCCCTGATGGCCTTTTCATATTCACCCAGTTCAACATAAGCATCACCAAGAGCGCTGTATTTTGCCGAACCGATCAGCACATCATCGGTCTTGAAATCTTCGAGGTATTCGATGGCAGATTCATAATCGTCCAACTGGAGAAAGCAGATCCCTGAGTAATATGTAGCCAAATTTGCACTTTTGGTAATTCCATAGTCCTCCGTTATTTGCAGGAATCCGGGATAGGTCCCGTAACCGTTTAGTGACAGGTTAAAAGAATCCCTTTCAAAAAACCTTTCTGCCATAAACATCTGATCGGCTGCTTCTTCCTCAAGGGGGTTAATATAAAACCGGTTAACACCGATATAAGCTACAACAACAAGCACAATACCGAGGATAACGTAGCTGATAATTTTTGAATTATTCTCAATAAACCTTTCCGTACGCGTTAAGGCCTGTTCGATTCCTTCAAAACTGTCGGGTTGAGGTTGTCTGGTTTTTTTTACCATTTTAAACTATGATTTATGCCGTTTTTGAAAACACCCGCAAATGTAATTTTTTTTTATCAAAATTCAGCATTTTCAACTAACAAACAATAGGATTTAGTAAAGCTCTGTTTCAGAATGGGATAATGATTATCCAAGCCTGGATTTAGTTCTCAATGTTTTGAATGTAAGAATTGATCCGTTTTCCGTTTACCCGGGTTAATACTTTTCGTAATTTTGGAGATTAAAAAACAGATATGTATCTGAAGGAACTATCGCTGGTTAATTTTAAGAACTACCGGGAAGCTAAGCTTGCAATGAATCCCAGAATTAATTGTTTTGTGGGAGAAAATGGCTGCGGAAAGACCAATCTTTTGGATTCTATGCATTATCTGGCTCTGTGCAAAAGTTATTTCAATCCGGTGGACAGTCAGAATATCCTTCATGAGTGCGAGTTCGGTATTATTCAGGGTGAATTCCAGGATAATGGAAAACCTGAGCATATCTATTGTGGCATTCAACGAAGCAAGCGTAAAAAGTTTCAGAGAAATAAAAAAGATTACGGTAAACTATCCGAACACATCGGACTGATTCCGCTGGTTATGATCTCTCCTTCCGATTTCAACCTTATCCAGTCGGGAGGAGAAGAAAGAAGAAGGTTCATAAACGGAGTGATTTCACAGTTCGACCGGGATTATCTTGAAAGTCTGCTCCTGTATAACCGGATTCTTAATCAGCGCAATAAGTATTTAAAAACCCTTGCCAGCAGCCGCTCTTCCGATTTGTCTATGCTGGATGTGTACGATGAGCAACTTAGTAATGCTGGTCAGGAGATCTATGCGAAAAGAAAGGCCTTTGTTTCGGAGCTGATCCCTGTTTTTTCAAAGTATTACCGTTATATATCCGGAGAAAGGGAAGAGGTCAGCCTTTCATTTCAGTCGCAGTTGGACAAGGGGGAAATGTTGGGATTATTAAAGGCATGCCGTGAAAAAGACCGGATCCTTCAGTACTCCTCTCTTGGAATTCACAGAGATGATCTGGAAATGCTGATTTCCGGTTATTCCCTTAAAAAATCGGGATCACAAGGGCAACAGAAAACCTTTCAGGTGGCACTTAAACTCGCTAAATTTGAGTTTATTCAAAATGTATCCGGAATCAGCCCCATATTACTTCTGGATGATATTTTCGATAAATTTGACCATCAAAGAGTTGAGCAGATCATAAGATTGGTCTTTGAAGAAAATTTTGGACAAATATTCATCACCGATACTGATGAAAATAGAATGAAATCCATTCTACAAAGAGTAAATGGGTCCTATAAGCTCTTTGGTATAATGGAAAATCAGGAAATTAAAATACTTCATGAGAAAGAGTAAAACCCTTAAAATTGAAGAGATCATTCAAATGCTTATCAAAGAGCAGGGACTGGAGGACCGACTTTCGGAGAGCAGACTTATTAACGGATGGAATGAACTTCTGGGTAAAAATGTGTCAAGAGCGACGCAGGATCTTTATATCCGTAATGGGGTCCTTTACGTACACCTGACTTCCTCAGTTATCCGCCACGAATTGATGATGATCAAAAATGATATCCTGAAAAAACTTAATGAAAAGGCCGGGAGGGAAGTGATTTCAGATATCGTTCTCAGATAATACCGGTTAGTGCCCTTCAATCACTATCCGCAACAATCTTCTGCTTTGTAGAATCTTTCGCTGTTGGCAAAAAAGAAATTGCATTCTTCAATTGCATTGTCATCAGAGTCTGATCCATGTACCGCATTTTTCTGCATGGATTCAGCGAAGAGTTTTCGTATGGTCCCCTCTTCGGCTTTTGCAGGATCTGTGGAGCCAATTAGTTTCCTGTAATCTTCCACCGCATTTTCTTTTTCAAGGATTGCTACAACGATGGGGCCTGATGTCATAAAATCAACAAGGCCTTCGTAAAAAGGGCGACCCTTATGAACGGCGTAAAACAATTCCGCCTGCTTTCGGGTTAGGCGGGTTAGTTTTAAAGCGGCAATATGAAATCCTTTTTCATGGATCATATTGAGGATGGGGCCTATGTATTCATTCAGAACTGCGCCCGGTTTGATGATGGTCAGGGTAATTTTGCCTTTCATTGCATTTAATTTGGAAATTCCACAAATTTACGATTAAACAAAGGTAATAAACAAAATTGCGTTGAATTGGTTTACTAAGATTACTACAATGATTATGAAATAGTAAGGATACAGTGCTTTTGTTATAAAAAAATAAAATTAAACTTTGATTTATTTGTAATTTCCCCTGCAACTAAAAATTATGGTGTGAATCATCCATCCTCAATATTTCCTGAAGAACTTAAAAACAGGATCCTGTCTGCGAAGAATGTCGTGATTGCGACACATTTCAATGCTGATGGGGATGCCATTGGCTCCACTGCTGCCCTGGCCTCAGTTCTGAAGAAGAAGGGTAAAAAAGTTAGTTCCTTCACTCCTAATAATTATCCAGGTTTTCTGAAATGGATTCCGGGATCTCAGGATATCATGATTTACAATTATCATGAAAACAGGATCAAAGATAGCGTTTCTAAGGCGGATATCATTGTATGTGTGGATTTTAACGATATTGACAGACTGGATAAAGCTGCAGATATGATTTCGGATTCGGGGAAATACATCATTTTGCTGGATCATCATCCAAATCCACAAAAGTTTTATACTGTTAATGCCACTCTTACCCATTTGGGATCTGCTGCCGAATTAATTTACCTACTGATAAAGGAACTGGGATGGAAGAATGAAATTGATACTGGAATTGCCGAAGCAATCTATACGGGAATTATGACGGATACCGGAAATTTCAGTTTTTCCTGTTCCTACCCTGAGGTCTGGGAGAATGTAGCCGAACTGTTAAGATATAATATTGACCGGGATGCTGTATCAGCCAAAATATATGATAATTATTCCGAAGACCGTATGCGTCTGATGGGGTATTGCCTGAAAGATAAAATGCAGGTTGTACCGGAGTTTAATACAGCTTACATAAGTCTCTCACTGGAGGAGCTCAACCGGTACAATCACCAAAAAGGGGATACTGAAGGTTTCGTAAACCTGCCCTTTTCCATTAAGGGAATACGGTTTACGGCTTTATTTATTGAGAAAGAAGACCATGTTAAAATCTCCTTCCGGTCTCGCGGAAACTTTCCCGCCAACCTTTTTTCCGGGAAATACTTCAGGGGAGGTGGACACTTAAATGCAGCGGGTGGGGAATGGGATAAACCTCTTGAGGCTGCTGTCGAACGATTTCTTGGATTATTAAATGACTACCGTAAAGAACTTTCCGACTAAGAAAGAAATCCCTACTTTTATACCTGATTCAATTATTATCCGTTTTTTGTGAATGAAGACAAAATACCCAATAATTCTGGTTCTGTTTTCTCTTTGCATGTCCTGTGGCCCAGGGGAGGTTTCCCAAAGAGTTCCCAATGCTGGCTGGATTGAAACCAGGTTGATAAAGATCAACCAATACCTGGTCAGGAAAAATGATCAGCACATCCGGAATTTTTGCCGGAGAAATAGTTGGGAGGCCAGTCGGACAAGTTCAGGGGTTTGGTACAAAATTATTGAAAAGGGTGAGGGTTCTGCATTAGAGCATGGAGATCGGATTTCCCTTGCTTTTGATCAACATCTTATAAACGGGGAATTGATCAAATCTACGAGTTCAGAAGGTCCGGTAAGCATCAAGCTGGGGGAAGGCCAGATTGAGACGGGGATGGAAGAAGGTCTGCTGCTGCTCTCGCAAGGGGATAGTGCAATTTTTTTAATACCTCCTCATCTAGCTTATGGAACCTTTGGAGACCCGGAAAGGAATATTTCCCGGGATGCAATATTATTTTATAGAGTAAGGGTCTACTAAAAATTGTCATGATTAGGGTTGTATTGGTCATAGGTATTTTTCTTTCCTTAAACTCTTGTAAATTTCGTGAGACCAGAGGGTACCGCCACTTTGAGGGGGATGTTTTTTTTAGGTTACATTCCTTTGGGGATGAGGGTTCATCACCTGTGCCGGGCGATTACCTGACCCTTAACCTTTCCTATCTGAAAATGGAAGATTCTCTGTTTTTTTCCGGAATCAGGACAATCCGGCTCGAAGACGTGAACCATGATGTTTTCAGCCGTTTTCTTTCCGGTATCCTATGCGGAGACAGTCTCAGTCTGCTTGTTCCTCCATCCATGTTTTTTCATCAAACACTGAGCCGGGAAGTGCCTGAATTTCTCAAGGATGAAAACTTTGTGAAAATCAGCCTCAAGCTTTTATCGGTTCAATCTGAGAAGGAATTTGAGGAGGAAAAAAAGCTCTTTCTTGAATGGCTGAAAGAGTACAACCTGACAGAAAGGGAAAAGATTGAAAAATATATTTCTGAGTCTGGTTTGGAAGAAGTGGTATTCAAGGACGGGTATTACCTTACATTTCTGAAACGGGGCAATGGCCCTTGGGTCGGTGAGGGGAAGTATGTAAGCCTGCATTATGAGGGCAGATTTCTTAAAGGCAAATTTTTTGAAGGAACAAAAAGACCCAAAGGTCCTGTCGACTTCCTTTACGGATCAGAATTTTTCCTTATTGAAGGTCTTGAAAAAGCGGTCGGTGATATGCGGGAGGGAGACCATTGTATGGTTATTCTTCCGTCTTCCCTGGCTTATGGCTCAGAGGGGTCCTCAACGGGAATTGTACCACCTTATTCCGTAGTGATTTATGAAGTTCAAATAATAAATGTAGAATAATGTTAAGAATCGGCAACCAATTCATATAACTTTGCATCTAGATTTTAATTAATCGAATAGTAAAAATTTGTCACTATGAAAACAATTCCATTCCGGTTTTTAGTTATGCTCCTCTTTTTAAGTGTTTTATCGGGATGCATTAAGGAAGACGACTCCGAGCTCCGTGAACTGGAACTGAGGATATTGAATAATTACCTGGAGACCAACAACATTACCGTTGAGCCAACTTCTGCAGGTTTATACTATATCGAGGAAGAGGCGGGAACTGGTTTTGAAAGTCCCGTAGCCGGAGATTGGGTAAGTATTCACTATACCATTTATCTTGTGGACGGGGAGCAGATACGCTCTACAACGCGTTCTTCCGTTGCCACGGAGAATGACATCTTTATTGATAATTATCTTTACGGTCCCACCAAAGTTGCGATTCCAACGAACATTGACGGACTGAATGAGGGATTGAGGTTAATGAAAGAAGGAGGAAAGGTGAGACTGATTTTTTCATCCGAACTGGGTTTTGGAGGTAACCGGTTCCAGGGCATACCTCCCTACAGCTCATTGATCATTGATGTGGAATTGATTGAAATTATTGAGGATCCAGTTCAGGACCAGTTGGACAAGACATCGGATTACCTGGAAGCCAATGATTTTCCTCAGGATACAACGACTTCAGGCTTGCATTTTATTTCTATCATTGAAGGAAGCGGTGATAGTGCAAGCTTCGGTGCAACTGCCACCGTTGATGTTACCGGCAGGATTCTTGGGGGGGGAGTTTTTATGGATGAATCCGATCTTGATGTTCAGATGGAAATCATAAATACCGGGGTAACGGAAGGCCTTCAGGAAGGAATATCCTATATGAAGGAAGGCGGGGTTGCCAAGTTGATTGTTCCCTGGGACATCGGTTTCGGTCCGGGAGGTTTTTCAAATTCGACCCTTACCACAAAAGGACCCATTCCACCCTATTCCTATCTGGTATATGATGTTGAGCTCAAGGAATGGAAGTGATCTGCTATTTTCCGAGAATAAATACGGCCGGTCTTTTATGTAAGTCCGGCTTTTGTTTCTTCCAGTTGTGAATTTCTTTCGTGGAGATGAATTCAGTGGACAGCGTCAGGTCACACGCCACGCACAGTTTGATCCCGGGCGAGGTATTTTTAATCAGGGATTCAAGCAAATTATTATTCCGGTAGGGGGTTTCTATAAAGATCTGGCTTTCTCCGCTTTTGAAAATATCCAAACACATTTCCCGGATTTTGGCTGCTCTTTGTTTATCCTGAACCGGCAGATAACCGTGAAAACGAAATTCCTGTCCGTTGAATCCCGAGGCCGAAAGGGAAAGAATGATGGAAGAAGGCCCGGTAAATGGAATTACTTTTATTTGTTTGGCATGAGCTAAAGCTACAATTTCGGCACCAGGGTCGGCTATACCGGGCATTCCCGCTTCACTTATAACACCCATATCTTCTCCGGAAATGCAGGGATCAAGCATTTTGGCTACTTCCCCGCCAGATGTATGTTTATTTAGAATAAAGAATTGGGTATTGTCAATTCCCCTGTCGTATCCGCATTTCAACAAAAACCTTCTTGCATTACGTTCATTTTCAACTATATAATGGGTAATTTGATTTAAAGTGGAAGGAAGGGCAGGAGGAAGGATCTCCGTCAAATTTTCCCCTCCAAGGGTATTTGGGATTAAATAGAGTTTTCCGCTCATAGTTTTCGGACCTGGGTTTAAAAATACCAAGTTTATTGGACAAGTATAGAACTCTTCCTTTCATTTTTTCTAAATTCGTAAATTAATTTTTGGTAGTGGTGGATATAATTTTTTTAGGTACGGGAACATCACAGGGAGTCCCTGTGATTGGATGTGATTGCAAAGTTTGTAATTCAACAGCACCTGAAGATAAGCGAATGAGAACCTCGGTTTTTGTCCGTTCAGGAGAAATAAACCTGGTTATTGATACCGGTCCCGATTTCAGAATGCAGATGCTGAATGCCGGAATAAAGCGATTGGATGCTGTCCTTTTCACCCATGAGCACAGGGATCATGTAGCCGGACTTGATGATATACGTCCCTATAACTTCAGACAGCAGAAGCCGATGGACGTCTACAGTGAAGAAAGAGTATTTAATGCACTAAAACATGAATTCCCCTATATTTTTACGGAAAACAAGTATCCCGGAGTTCCACAATTAAACAATCATATTATTGATAATGAAGCGTTTCGAATTGGAAGTTTGGAGATAATCCCGGTTCGTGCCATGCACTACCGCTTGCCTGTCCTTGGATTCAGGATTGGGGATTTCGCCTACCTTACCGATGTAAATTATATTTCTGAAGAAGAAAAGGAAAAGTTGCTTGGAGTAAAGTATTTCGTAATAAATGCACTCAGGAAAGAACAACATATATCTCATTACACTCTTGATGAAGCACTTAAGCTTATTGAGGAATTGAGTCCCAGAAGAGCTTACCTCACACACATTAGTCATCAAATGGGGCTGCATAGTGAAGTTCAAAGTGAGCTTCCATCCAACGTTATCCTCGCATCAGACGGACTTACACTTGAGATTTAGTACTCCGCAGTGCCATTATAAAAAGAGTGAGGGTGAACAATGAGAGGATCAGAAAAATAATCCCCGCAAGCGTAAGGGCCTGCTGAAGTGTATATTTGTCTGTGTACCAACCCAGCAATGGACCAATAAATGCAAAATTTAACCGGATAATAAAATTCCGGATGGAAAGAATGGTTGCTCTGCGTGCAGAATCGGCCATTCTGTTGATATAATCCTTTAAAACCGGTGTTGCAAATCCCCTGATGATATAAAAGAAAAAGAGAACCATTAGGGCAAAATAACCGTGAATGGGACCTGCAAACAGGTACCCCAGGGGGATAAATATCCCAATGATCAGAATGGAACGGACCTCTCCTAAACGGCTTTCGATCCGGTGAGCCAGTGCTGCTGCAAAGCCAACGGTCAGATTTAATGCAGACCAGAGAAACCCAAACCACTCTATGGGCAATTCCATCCTCTGGAAAATGGGTTGTGCAAACCAGGCCATGGTGAGGGTAGCGGTTCCGATAAGGGCTGAAAAATAGATATTTCGGAGCAGGACCTTATTTTCCCACAAGCTGTATTTTACAATTCCGAGAATATCCCTGAACTTCATTATAACCATAGTCTTGTGCCGGGTTGGCTCAACCAGGGTAAGGGCAGCAGGAATGGCAATGAATGCTACCAGTGACTGACCTATATAGGGGGCTCTAAGTGTTAATCCGGCAAGAAGCCCCCCGATTATGCCTGCAACAGCTTCAGCGATATTTCCCAGGGAAGTAATTCGCCCTTCGTACTTTATATACTCCTTTTCCTTTTTCATATCCAGAAGGCTGTCATACAACATCGCAGAGTCGGCACCTGAAACCAGACTTTGCCCTATTCCAAGAATGATCTCAGCGATGAGAAAACCCCATAGTCCACTGGATAAAGAATAAGTGAGAAATCCTGCAAATCCCATAAAGGCTCCAATAACCAGAGTTTTTTTTCTACCTAGAACATCTGCAAAATATCCTGAGGGGATCTCCAGAACGACAATGGTGATAGAATAAATCCCCTGAAGAAGCAGGACTTCCTTCATTCCAAACCCGTTTTGGCTATAGAAAGGAACCACAAATGGCATGTAGAGCATGAACCATTTGGCAATCTTTATCAGGTAAAGACGGGTTATATTTCCATGTGTAGGATTTGTCATTTGCAGGAAGCAAAGCTATTAAAAATAGGGGATATTGGCTTCTGTTGGGAATATTCTTAAAGTCCGTTATAACAGGCGATTATAATTCTGAATTAGCCTACCCCTATTGCAAAACATGATTAATTACACCCGGGAAAACCTCAGGAACTTTTTTTTTCCATTATTTTTGAAGAAAAAGGACCTATGGGACAAACACTTATAGAAAAGATTTTTTCTTCTCATTCCGGTAAATCTAAAGTAAATCCGAGTGAAATTATTAACATTCAGATTGATGCAAGGGTTGCTAGGGATTTTGGAGGAGCAAATGTGGTTAAAAACCTTATCAACCATGATCTTTCTATAAATGATAAAAACAAGACTTTCTTTACATTCGATTGCAATCCCACCGGCTCGGATCAGAATTATGCGGTTAATCAGCATATTTGCCGGATGTATGCAAGAAAGCTGGGTATCCGTGTTTATGATATCAATAAGGGGATAGGAACGCACATTTTAATTGATGAAGGACTGGCCTATCCGGGATCTACGGCAGTTTCAACCGATTCTCATGCCAACATACTCGGGGCCATAGGTGCCTTTGGTCAGGGCATGGGTGACATGGATATTACGGCTGCTTTTAATAAAGGAAAGATTTGGTTCAAAGTTCCTGAGTCCATCAAGATCGTAATAAACGGAAAGTTCGGAAAGAATATTAGTGCCAAGGATATTGCACTGAATCTCCTTCATCGGTTTGGTTCCTCTGCATTGTTGGGTTATTCGGTTGAAATGGAAGGTCGAGCAGTAGAGGATCTGACTCTTGATCAAAGAATTACCATTTCATCCATGGCGACCGAATTGGGGGCGATCATCTTGTTTTTCACTCCCAATGCAAAGGTGATCCGGTATTGTGAAGCCAGGGCGAGGACTCGATTCGAAACCATTAAGGCCGATATCAATGCCGAATATGCCAGGGTCATTGAACTGGAAGCCAGCGAATTTACCCATATGGTTTCCCGGCCCGGTAAACCTCACAACACTGCTAAAGTTTCCGAATTAGGCAGAATATGGATAGACTCCGCATTTATCGGATCCTGCACCAATGGGAGGATAGAGGATATCCGGGCTGCAGCAAGGATCCTGAAGGGTAAAAAGGTGGCAGAGGGAGTGGTATTGAAAGTCGTCCCTTCCACCGATCTTGTTTGGCAAAGGTGCCTGGACGAAGGTTTGATTGAGGTACTGAAAGAGGCGGGGGCGCTTTTTTCAAATGCCGGATGTGCCGGATGCGCTGCCGGACAAGTGGGTCAGAATGGTCCGGGTGAAATAACCATCAGCACAGGGAACCGGAACTTTCCCGGCAAACAGGGAAAAGGTGAGGTTTACCTCGCATCTCCTGAGGTTGTGGCAGCATCTGCAGTGGCAGGATTCATTACCGGACCCGAAATGAAATATGAAAACCTGGAAAGGCCGGGAGATTTGAATAAACTGCCTTTCGAGACTGAACCCAAAAAAGAGAAAAGGGGCAGTACCGGGAATGAGAAAATTCTGAAAGGAAAGGCCAGATTGGTACCCATGGATGATATAGATACGGATATGATCTTTCACAACCGCCATCTGACTCTTACCAACCCGGAAGAAATGGCACAACACACCTTTGGCAACCTGCCGGGTTTTGAAAAATTTCCTCAGAGAGCCGAAAAAGGGGATATGGTGTTTACCGGATATAATTTTGGATCCGGAAGTTCCAGGCAACAAGCGGTTGATTGTTTCAAATCCCTGGGCATATCCGCAATCATTGCCGGATCCTTCGGGGCAATCTATGAAAGAAATGCCATAAACGCTGCATTTCCCGCACTGCGTTGGGATCCTTCCCTGCAGGAAAAGATTAGTGAAGGGGACCAGATTGAGCTGAATCTTGAAACCGGAGAGCTAAACAATCATACCACCGGTGAGAAGCTGAGCCTTCATCCCCTGTCTGAAGTGCAACTCGATATTTACCAGAATGGCGGACTTTTCTGATTTTCAAAATTAGTTACGTTTCAATATTAAATTATTACTAATTAATGCGCTTTCCGCCTATTCTCTAGGAGAAATTGACCGAAAAGTAATAATTTCAGAACTCCTGATCTCACGCAGGAGTTAGTGTCGCGGTTTTGTAA
>CAZNFR010000005.1:0-72339 GCA_964572225.1 uncultured Bacteroidaceae bacterium | reverse complement strand
TAAACCCCTAAACATCTAAACATCATCAACAATGGGGGTTGAAAATAAAAAAGGTTTCCTTACATTTACAGAGCTAAAACTACGAATTTAAGAACATGAAGAAAACGCTTGTACTGGGAGCAAGCCCAAACCCCCTGAGGTTCTCCCACAAAATGGTGAAAAGTCTGGTCAGACACGGGTATGAGGTTATACCGATAGGGATCAGGGAAGGACAAATCGCCGAGGTCGATATCGTTATTGGCAAGCCAAAATTGGAAAACATTCATACGGTAAGCCTGTATTTGCAGCCCGAGAAACAAAAAGAATATTATGAATACCTGATTGAGCTTCATCCTCACCGGATCATTTTCAATCCCGGAACCTTCAATCAGGAACTTTCCAGTCTTGCCGAGAAGAATGACATCCAGACGGTGAAGGACTGCGGACTGGTCATGATCAACAATGGTTTTTATTAATGGAGTACAAAAGCATCACCCTGATGGATGAAATGGAGTCGGCAATTCATACCGATCCGGCCTGTCTCTTTTATCTTTCTACCTCTACCTGCAATGTTTGTAAGGTTTTAAAGCCCAAGGTTCTTGAATTAATCCGGGAAAGGTTTCCTTCCATCAAACCTTACTATATCGATTTGGAACAGGCTTCGGTAATCTCCGGTCAGTACCGCATCTTTACCATCCCCACCATTCTCGTGTTCTTTGAGGGTAAGGAATTTTTACGGAAAAGCCGTAACATAGGAATAGAGGAGCTTTCACAGGAGATTGAAAGGCCCTACAACCTGATGTTTGGTTAGAAACTCCGGAAGTTCCTATTCATCCCGGTTATACTCGGCCGTCACCTCGTCGACTTCCCCGATTCCAAGGTCCACGTCATAGCTGAAATTGATGGTCTCAAAATCAAAAGAGATGCTCCCGGAACCGTTTTGGATGATATAGCCACTGTGGGTTTGCTGTGGAATGGTAAGCTGCCTTCCGTTCATGATCACTTTTACTTTTGCACTTAACTCATAGAAGCCATCAATATAGATTGCAGTGGTATCGGTGGGATGCTTGGTGATGTTAACACCATACGTTCTCAGATCCTTTTTCTTAAAGATCGAACTTTCTTCGTTCACATCCCAGAAACCGGTAATTCCATCCCGGGGATCATCGTTGAAAAGGTTCAGGGGATCTTCCTCACATCCGCTAAACAGGATCATCGAGGAAAGAAGCACTGCAAAAATATAACGGGTTGTTTTCATTGTCGGATTGATTAGTGGTTTTTATCTATTTTACTTCTCAGATCATTCAGTATTTCTTCATTGCAAATTACCGGCACCGTGACCTTCATTTCCGGTGTTTTATCCATCTCTCGTTTAATGGCAAACATGGATGCTTCGTTACCTGCCCAGTTTCTTCGGGCAATACCGTTGTTTACGTCCCAATGAAGCATTCGTTTCAACCGCCGGTCACTTTCGTAGCTCCCATCCAAAACCATACCAAACCCACCGTTAATCACTTCCCCCCAACCAACCCCGCCTCCGTTGTGCAGGGATACCCAGGTAGCTCCACGAAAGGAATCTCCGATTGCATTCTGAACCGCCATGTCGGCCGTAAAAGCCGAACCGTCGTAAATATTCGAAGTTTCCCTGTAGGGTGAATCCGTTCCCGAAACATCATGATGGTCTCTGCCCAATACCACCGGATCCTTGATCAGCCCTTCGCGAATGGCCCGGTTAAAGGCTTCAGCGATTTTAATCCTTCCCTCACTGTCGGCATACAAAATCCTGGCCTGTGAACCCACCACCAGATTATTCCTTCCGGCTTCCTTTATCCAGTGGATATTATCCTGAAGCTGACCCCGGATTTCCACCGGAGCAGTCCTGAGCAATTCCTCCATCACATGAGCAGCAATCCGGTCGGTGGTTTTAAGATCCTCCTCATCGCCCGAAGTACAAACCCAACGGAAAGGCCCAAAACCGTAATCAAAAAACAGGGGACCCATGATATCCTGCACATAGGAAGGATACCTGAATTTTCCGTCCCCCCTGAAAATTTCCGCACCTGCCCTTCCCGATTCGAGCAGGAAAGCATTCCCGTAATCCCAGAAATACATTCCCCTTCCGGCAAGTTGATTGATCGCCTTTACCTGTCTTCTCAAAGATTCATACACTGCTGACCGAAATCCGGAGGGATCCTCTTTCATCATACGATTGGATTCCTCATAACTTAAACCCGCGGGATAATACCCCCCTGCGAATGGATTATGTAAGGATGTCTGGTCAGATCCAAGATCCACATGAATCTCATGTTCGGCCAGATATTCCCACAGGTCAACAACATTACCCAGATAAGCAAGGCTAACGGCATCTTTGTTCTTCCTCGCAGCTTGTATCCTCACAGCCAGATCGTCAAGATTATGGTAAATCTCATCCACCCAACCCTGCTTTTTTCTCTTCTGAAGGGCCTGCTCGTTGATTTCGGCAACTACACATATCCCACCGGCTATAACCGTTGCTTTAGGCTGGGCACCCGACATTCCTCCTAGTCCGGAGGTTACGTACACCATTCCACCAAGGTCGGCCCCTTCATCCTTGCGGACCCTTCGCCCTGCATTCAAAACCGTTATCGCCGTACCATGTACAATTCCCTGCGGACCAATATACATAAACGACCCGGCAGTCATCTGACCGTACTGGGTAACCCCCAGCGCATTCATTCTTTCGTAATCATCCTGCCTGGAATAATTGGGAATAACCATCCCATTGGTAACCACCACCCTTGGGGAGGAAGAAGTAGAAGGAAAAAGTCCTACAGGATGCCCTGAATACAAAACCAGGGTCTGCTCATCGGTCATGGTAGCAAGATACTGCATGCACAGACGGTACTGCGCCCAGTTCTGAAATACTGCACCATTTCCCCCATAGGTTATTAGTTCATGAGGGTGCTGAGCAACCGCCTTATCCAGGTTATTGGACAACATCAACATAATGGCAGCGGCTTTCAGCGAACGGTGAGGGAATTCCTGAATACTTCTCGCTTTTATCTCATAATCGGGACGGTAGCGGTACATGTATATTCTACCGTAAGTATTGAGTTCTTGAAGGAACTCAGGGGCAAGCACCTCATGATGCTCCTCCGGGATATAGCGGAGTGCGTTTTTTACAGCGAGAATCTTCTCCTCCGGACTGAGGATATCTTTCCTCGGCGGAGCATGATTTACTCCTGGGTCATAATCTTTACTCTCCGGCAAATAATCCGGAATTCCTTCCAAAATCTGCTTTTTAAATTCGGTATCTGACATAGGCGGGAATTTTATACAAAATTAGGATTTCCACCAATACCAAACAGCTTTTCTTCAACATGGATCACCTGACATTTTTTCCCATATCTTCTCTCGGAACAGTTTTTGAGGTTAATGGAAAGTATAAAAAACCTAAATAGTTATCTCATTATAATTCAATACCTTAAAAAACTATGAAACGAAGAAGTTTTCTTGCCCTCCTATCCATCCTTATGGTTCTGCCATTTTTGTCAGGTTGTGGTTATAACCGGCTTGTTGAGGCAGAAGAAAGCATCAATCAACAATGGGCCCAGGTTGAGAATGCCTACCAGAGAAGGGCCGATCTGATCCCGAATCTGGTGGCCACCGTAAAGGGTGCCGCAGATTTCGAACAGGAAACCCTGACACAGGTTATCGAAGCCCGTGCACAGGCCACCAGCATCAATGTGGATGCAGAGAATCTGACACCCGAGGCCATACAGAACTTCCAGTCGGCCCAGGATCAGTTGAGCTCGGCCTTATCCCGTTTGCTGGTAACGGTGGAAAGGTACCCTGACCTTAAAGCCAATCAGAACTTTCTGGAACTCCAGGCACAGCTGGAAGGAACGGAAAACCGAATCGCTTTTGAAAGAAAAAAATTCAATGACGCGGTAGGTGCCTACAACACCTCGGTACGGAGATTCCCGAGAAACATTGTTGCTGCGATTTTCGGGTTCGACAGAAAAGGATATTTTGAGTCGGATCCCGGAGCCGAACAGGCACCCGAAGTCGAATTTTAATCTTTCCAAATCAAAAAAGAGCGTATGTCTGCCGAAAAATTTTTCACTACCACCGAGAAAAATGAGATCCTTTCAGCCATTAAAGAAGCGGAACTGAATACTTCTGGCGAAATAAGGGTTCATATAGAAGAAAAGGTTAGCGGGGAAGTTCTGGACCGTGCAGCCTACATTTTCAAAAATCTGGGGATGCATAAAACCGAGTTAAGAAACGGCATTCTTTTTTATCTGGCTTTTGGAAGCCGGAAATTTGCCATACTCGGAGATGCAGGAATAAACAGCAGAGTCCCTGAGAATTTCTGGGATGATATCAAGCTTAAAATGGGAGATCTGTTCAGGGACGGTAACTTTGCGGAGGGTCTCACCACCGGAATCCTGCTTACGGGCGAACAACTTAAGAAACATTTTCCCTATCAGAAGGATGACAGTAATGAATTATCGGATGATCTGTCTTTCGGTCAAAAAGAATAAGATGAACAAAAGAATAGTTTTAAGCTTCGTATTACTGGCCCTGGTCTTAGGGGCCATGGCAAGTTTCCCGGAGAAAACCCGGCCCGATGCCTGGGTCAATGATTATGCGGATATACTGGACCCTTCATCCGAGAATTATCTAAACAGGAAACTGGGTGCGTATGAGGACAGCACCAGTACACAGTTTTTTATCGTGACCCTCGGCAGGGATATGCATGAAGGCAAGCCTATTGAAATGATGGGTGCTGAAATCGGTGAGGAATGGGGTGTCGGACAGAGGGGAAAAGATAACGGTCTGGTGATCGTGGTTTACCCGGAGGAGAGAAACATCACCATCCAGACCGGGTATGGGCTGGAACAGTACATTCCCGATGCCATTGCCAAGAGGATCATTGAAAAGGAGGTTCTGCCCAACTTTCGGAATAACGATTATGCCAAAGGGCTGGATCAGGCAACCAACATAATGATGGGGTTGTTGAGCGGACAGTTTACGGCCGATCAGTATCGGGAGCAAACCTCTTCCGGTGCTGCACCTTTTGGGTTTATTATTCCCCTTATTCTCTTTTTTCTTATATTTGGAAGGTCACGGCGCAGGCGCCACAGTACCCTCGGCGGGAGTCTGCCGTTTTGGGTGGCCATGGGGATGCTCGGTGGATCGCAAAGAGGAGGATGGAGTAATTTCTCATCGGGGAGCGGCGGATTCGGCGGGTTTTCCGGTGGCGGCGGGGGAAGCTTCGGAGGTGGTGGAGCCAGTGGCAGTTGGTAATGTATGAAGCAAATAAAGCATATCCTTTTTGTAGTCTTAGCCCTGAGTTACGGAAACCTGTTTTCCCAATCCAACCCGGAAAATAAGCTAAGTCTTGTATTTGCCGGTGATATTATGGGACATGATTCCCATATCCTTTCTGCCCTTCAACCGGATAACTCAAGTTATAACTTCGATACCTGTTTCTCCCTGGTAAAAGATTATATTTCGGCTGCCGATATTGCCGTCGGAAATCTTGAAGTCACCCTCGGAGGTCCGCCGTATAAAGGCTATCCTCAATTTTCCTCCCCCGACGCTCTGGCAGAGAGTCTGAAAAAAAGCGGATTTGATCTGATGATCACCGCCAACAACCACAGTCTTGACCGGGGAAAGAAAGGGCTGGAAAGAACCATTGAGGTCCTCCAGAAAAAAGGACTTCTGCATACCGGGACCTTCCGGAACGATTCTGTCAGAGCACGAACCTATCCCCTGATTCTGGAAAAGAACGGGATCAGGCTGGCCATTCTGAATTACACCTACGGCACGAACGGCCTAAAGGTACAGGAACCCAACATTGTTAACTATATCGATTTGGTGAAGATCAAATCTGACCTTGACAAGGCAAAAATCGCCGAACCCGATATGATCGTTGCGACCATTCACTGGGGAAAGGAATACCAGCGGGAAGAGGACCGGACTCAATTTGAGGTTGCGGAATACATGATCGAACACGGGGCCGATGTGATTGTGGGATCGCATCCCCATGTGGTGCAGCCTATCAGGGAGATCCGGACCAAGAACCGGTCGGGACTGGTTGTGTACAGTCTTGGGAACTTCATCAGCAACCAAAGAAAAAGATACACGGATGGGGGAATCCTCTTTGAGCTAAATCTGATTAAGGATTCGAATAACGAAGAAACCCGGGTGGAAAGTTATTCCTATCTGCCGGTTTGGGTGCATAAACCCCCGAGAAAAGAAGGAGGAAACCATTTTGTAATCGTTCCGGCCGGAAGGGACAGATTGTGGTACGAGGGACTAAGTATGGAAAGTGCCGAATACGAAAAGATGAAACTCTTTTATGATGACACTTCAGTTCATCTGGAAGGAATAGCAAAAACCCGGTTACCTGTGTATGAAGAGGAAATCACTCTCAGGTAAAACCGGGTTCAATAGTTTCCCTTTCCTTTCGGAAAGCATTTATTTTTTCTCATCGTCCAGGATCTCATCATCGACGAGTATCCTTCCGCAGTATTCACAAACGATGATCTTTTTCCTGGATTTAATGTCCAACTGACGCTGTGGTGGAATGTTGTTGAAGCAACCGCCGCAGGCATCTCTTTCCACACTTACCACTGCCAGTCCGTTCCTTGCGTTGGCCCTGATTCTTTTATATGCAGTAAGCAATCGGGGCTCGATCAATTTCGATATATCCTCCGATTTCTGATTCAGCTGTTCCTCTTCCTTCCGGGTATCCGAAACAATGTCTTCCAACTCGCCTTTCTTGCTTTCAAGGTCTCCGGTTCTTTCTTCAAGAATGCCCTTCGCCTCTTCGATCTGCCCCGTCTTATCTTTCTTTTGAGCATTGAACTCACTGATTTTTTTCTCACAGAGCTCTATCTCAAGTGTTTGATATTCAATTTCTTTTGAAAGAGAATCGTATTCACGATTGTTTCTTACATTGTTCTGCTGTTCTTCGTATTTTTTAATGAGTGATTGTGCATTCAGGATCTCCTGTTGCTTTCCGGAGATGCTCTGATCCAGGGTTTTCAGATCTTCCTCATGGTTCTGAATTCGCGTTTGAAGACCCGCAATCTCATCTTCCAGATCCTGAACTTCCAGAGGAAGCTCCCCTCTCAATATTCTGATCTTGTCAATTTCGGAATCAACCTGCTGAAGCTGAAAAAGTGCCTTCAATTTATCTTCAACAGATATTTCCGCAGTTTCTTCAATTCTCGATTTCTGTTCAGCCATAGAACTTATAGGTAATTAATAGGATTTGTATTTACTTCCGACAAACGAACTGCAAATTTAGGGAATTTTTTTGACATGGCTTCATAAAAAAGTTCTTTTGTAAATTGCTCACTTTCATAATGTCCGATATCTGCGATCAGGATTTTTCCTTCGGCATCAAAGAATTGATGATACTTGAAATCGGCGCTTACAAATGCATCTGCTCCCATGGAAATGGCTTTCTTCAAAAATGAGCTTCCACTTCCGCCGCAAACTGCCACTTTTTTTATTTTCTTTTCGAGAAGAGCGGTATATCGAATGCAACCGGCATTGAAAACAACCTTAAGGGCATTGAGAAACTCGTGTTCTTCCATTTCTTCTTCAAACTCACCCAAAATGCCTATTCCTGCCCCGGGCCAGGTGTTGGAAAGGGGATACAGATCATAGGCCACTTCTTCGTAGGGATGAGCGGCGATCAGAGCGGATACAATTTTATTTTTCAGGTAAACGGGAAGAATGGTTTCCACTCTAAGTTCCTTTTCAAAATGCAACTTTCCTTTTTCCCCCACAAAAGGGTCCGCTTTTTCCCCACCCCTGAATGTACCCTGACCTGCAGCGTTAAAGCTACACTGGTCATAATTTCCGATTACCCCTGCACCGGCTTCAAAAACAGCATTCCTCACCCCCTCAGCATGGTCTTCCGGTACGAAAAATACCAGTTTAAGCAGACGGTCAACTGCCGGGACAAGGATGGTTCTGTTCACCAGACCCAGTTTATCGCAAATCTTTCCATTTACCCCGTTGGCAACGCTGTCTGCATTGGTATGAACAGATAAAACAGCGATGTTCCGGCGGACAGCCTCGAAGATAACTCTTTCCGTTTCACTTTTTCCGGTAAGGGATTTCAGGGAATTGAAAATAAGTGGATGGTGAGAGATGATCAGGTTGAGATCATGATCTGCAGCTTCCATCAGTACTGACATTGTTACATCAATGCAGATCAGTGCCCCATTGATCTCCTGGTCAGGAATTCCTATTTGCAAACCCGAGTTATCATAAGACTCCTGCAGTGGAAAGGGAGCAAACTCATCGAAAAAGGAAATTATGTCTTTTAAAATCACTCGTTTACTTTTTTTGATTGCTTGGGATTTACCCTAAATGAAAGATCATATTCCTGCCATTATTGCTATAAGTCAATACCGTTAAAATTGTTCATTAATATTTGTTTCCCTGTTACCATCATTTTTGTCTTTGAAATAATATGGGTAGTCAGAAAAAGGGAAATTGTCCTGATTTGTACAGCTAATCCATTTCTTCCTTAATTTCCAGCAGCATTTGTTTGATCCCTTCCAGGGTTCGTATAACCTCGAAATTATTTACGGTATCTTCCCGGTTTTCCTTCATTTTTTTCTGGGCGCCCTTAAGTGTCATACCTCTTTCTTTGACAAGATGGTAGATTATATGGAAGTTTTCAATGTCCTCTTTGGTAAATAACCGATTTCCCTTTTTGTTTTTTTTAGGCTTGATAATGGTAAATTCCTTTTCCCAAAATCGGATTAGTGAGGTATTTACGTTAAAGATTTCAGCCACTTCTCCTATAGAGTAGAAAAGTTTTTCGACTGTGGGCTCCTTGTAAGGCATAGGGATTTTGAATTGAATCCCAAAGTAAGAAAAATGCAGACAAAAATCAATCTGAATCTCTATTTTTCTCCGAGGCAGTAGAAAAAACCGTTTCTTCCGGCGATAAACAGTTTATTGCCCCAGATGACCGGGCTTGCTTCAAAGGCCACCCCCAGGCGGTCCAGCAATTCCGTTTTGCCATCGGGCAAATAGCTGTATAAGAATAATCCTTCATAGCCTGGAACAATAATTCTGTCGGCCGTAATTATGGGGGAAGCGATCCCGGGTCCGGTTTCCAGTTTGTTAACCAGGACTGGTGGGTGAAACTGTTTTTTCCCGTCCGGTCCGGTAACCAGAGTATCTTTTCTCACTTCTTCGTGTGCAACCAGGTAGGTGTATCCGTCGAGTGCGGTAAAAACGGCCAGGGCGGTTTGCCCTCCGGTTATATACCGGTCGTTTACACCTGCAGTTCCTATAACTCCTCCTTCCCAGCTAAAATAGGATGTATCTCCTACGGGTTGGTACCAAACGACTGCAGAATCCCCGATATATTCCGGATTCAGTTTAAATACACCCCCTTCTCCTTTTATATATTGTTTCTCAACTGAAACCAGAATACAACTGTCTCTGGTTACAACTACCGATCCATCCATATCTGAACAAATGTAGAAATCCCAGTCAATCTTTCTCTTCCTGAGGTGGTAACCATATACATGTCCTGATCCCGAGGCCAGGTAAATCCTGTCACCAAGTATGGCCGGGGATGATTCGGTAACCACATTTCCGCCATGCTTTTTTACATCTTCAGGAGTATAGAGATCATGATATTCATAAATCTCTGGCTGAAGCATACTGTCCTTCAGGCTTGCCCTGGCAGGATCCGGATTAAAGACGATAAAACGGGAGTTTTCGAGTCCGATATAGGCAGTATCGTCAAACATGACCGATGAGGCATCCACATCCCGGCTGTAGGAGTCGGTAAATTCCACATCGAGTCGCCATAATTCTTTTCCGGTGAAATAGGAAATCCCGCGGTAACTGGGCACAAAATCGGTGTCCAGGTAATGATGGATCCCGAGTCTGCTTCCCTGCATAATGACAATGGATTCTTCCCGGTTTCGGGCGTTTCTGTTAGCCCAGATTGTACCGGTACTTTTTATAACATCGTCATACTTGTATCTCCAAACTTCTTTACCGGTTAGGGCATTGATCTTCCTCAGATGATGATCATAAGCCCCCTGAATAACAAAGGTATCCTTTCCTTCTGCAATCAACAGAGGCTGACCCGTCCATCCGGCTCCCTGCCAGGTTCGCTCACCTAATTTTCGGCTGATAACCGTAATTCCCTCGCCCAGTTCAAATTTCCATATCAGATCCAGGCGGTTGATCCTTCCATCCCCATAAAAGTTTCTTTCCGTATTGCCCCGAAATGTGGGAATAAGGAAGTCAATACTATCGGTACTAAAAAGGCTGTCGGCATTAAACTGGGTGAATCCGGACATCCACAACCCGGATAACAGGAATGTTGCAATAAATCTCATTTCTGCAGAGTAAAGTTTCCTTTAGTTTCAAAGCGGGGACCGGTATCAGGAAAATCAAAATTCGAGAGATCCTTTATCCGGTTGAAAGCATTTTCTTCAGGATCAGGAACGGGTCCACCTTCCCCGAGCTGAAGAAAAGAATGGATTTTTCCATATTGGAAATTTCCGAATTCATCCATTTCCACTTCCAGGATCGGGGCATAGGCATTAGGACCGGAGAGATTGAACCTACGGTAGGTACAAAAGTTACCCAGGCTGTAGGCAATCAGTTTACCCTGATAAAATTCCATGGCTCTTACCACATGGGGGCCATGGCCAAAAACCAGATCTGCTCCCGCTTCAATGACGCGTTGGGAAAAGTAACGGATATTCCCCCGGTTGTAACCAAGGTAAATCTCATCTTTCCCGGTAACGTGTTGATGATCCCGGCCCTCTGCCCCTCCATGGAAGGAAACAATGACCAGGTCAGTCTTTTCTTTAAGGATACCCACAAGGGCAGCGGCTGCATTATAATCTTTGAGATCGAGCGTTCCGGTATGTGGGGCAAAGGCACAGAATCCGATTTTCAACCCCGCCGATTCAACGATGGTATAGGAATGAGAGGGGAATCCGGCAAAGGGAACCCCTTTGCGGGTCAGAAGATCAATGGTATTCAACCTTCCCTGATACCCAAAATCATTTACATGATTATTGGCAACCCCAAGCAGGTCAAATCCTGCATCCATTATGCAATCGAGATAATCGTCGGGCATCCTGAAGACGTAACAGGTTTTCGGATCATTGCAATTCTTGGGACTACCTCCACGGGAGGAAAATACCCCCTCCAGGTTTCCGACAGCCAGGTCGGCTCCGGAAAGCAGGCTGCGAACCGGATCAAACAACTCGGAGCAGGAAGGAGGGAGATAGGAAGGATCAGGATAATCGGTTCCGGGCATGATATCACCTACTGCCATAATCCTGATCGTCCTGAGTGGAACAAGGTCTCTGCCCGTCCAGGCTCCGACAATCAGTGAACTGTCGGGCGGATTGATGGTAAGCCTTGCCCCTGCTCTGTCCTTTATTTTCATTCTATCCCGGAATCCGGAATAATCACCCGGAACCTGCGAGTGCATCGAATAAAAAGGGATCACCAGTAATATCAATATAACCAGAATGCGGCTGGTTTTCACTTCAGGGATTCTATTTTGTATTGATTTTGTCATAATTGATATAAAAAAACAAAGATTCGTTAAGATCCTTGAATACTTCCGGTCGATTCTGCAGCTAAAAGTCTGCGCTCAAAAAAAAATTTGCCTGAAAATAAAAAGAATGTTCAAAAGTTCCTGTCCGAATTGCAGGATTTCGATTCGTGAGTATGGTTTTTCCGATTAATTGATATCGAAGGAAGGATCGGCTTCGGAAAGCAGTCTTATCATTTTATCAAATTCATCGGCCGAGAGGTCATTGGCATAATAGTGGATCGGATTAACTTTCCGGTTGTTGACGATCACCTCGTAATGAAGGTGTGGTGTGGTGGAGAGCCCTGTGGACCCAACAGTGCCGATTACATCACCCCTTTTCACTTTGTCACCGGGAGCCACATTCATTTTAAAAAGATGACCATAAAGGGTCTGATATCCGTAGCCATGGTCAATGATAATTTTATTCCCATACCCCCCGGTAGTAAATGAAGCAAAACCAATCGTTCCGTCGGCTGTAGCATAAACCGGCGTACCCCTGGGAGCAGTCAGATCGATTCCTTCATGCATTTTATTCACTTGCAAAATGGGATGCATCCGCATTCCAAAGGCTGAACCGAACCGTGTCAGATCCTTTATGCTTAAGGGTTGGATGGCAGGCCGGGCTGCCAGCCTCTTCTCCTTCACCTTAATTAATTCCATGATCTCCTTGTAGGACTTTGACTGAATATTCAGCTTTTTGGAGAGTGAATTCAGCTCTTCGTCAAGTTCCCGGAGAAGAGAGATGAATTCGGTGCCATAGAATCCGGGTGAACCTGCGTTTCCACCAAATCCTGCGTCCCTTTGGGAAGCTGGCAGGGGAGGCACTTCAAAATACGTTCGATAGATATGATCATCATTATACTGAATATGCTCTAAAACGGCCGAAGCACTTTGAATCTTGTCCGAAAGATACCGGAACTTTAAAGAATACTCGGCCTTTTGCTTCTCAAATTTCAAGACCGTGGGTGACTTGAATTTATTTTGGAAAAGATGCAAGGTAGTTAAAACAAACACCAGAGCTATACCCAAAACCGGCAAAGAACGAATCAGTCTTACCCTCAGCACCGGGCTGTCGGGCTGGAAGGTTAAGGTTTCCGGATTGTACCTGAATTTCTTTTTCAACACAATGAGTATTTGTTAATCAAATGATTGTCCTGATTTTGCTGATAATTCAATGATCTTATCGTATTTAACCGGATCAAGGTCAAGGAAAAAATAATGTATCGGATCCATATTTTCACCATTTAACAACACTTCGTAATGAAGATGTGGCGCAACCGATAATCCGGTATTCCCAACCCAACCGATCACTTCACCCCGCTCAACCTTCTGCCCGGTTCTCACATTAAAATCGTCGAGGTGAGCGTAAATTGTTTTATAACCAAAACCATGGTTAACAACGAGGGTATTCCCTTTTCCCCTCCTTGTACGGTCAATCTCTTCTATAGTTCCACCTCCCGTAGCATATACTTCTGTGCCGGTAGGTGCAGTAAAGTCTATCCCGCTGTGAAACTTGACAATTTTATAATAGGGATGCATACGTTCACCATAACCAGAGGCAAGCCGGGTAAGGTCATCATTCTTTATGGGCTGAATCCCCGGGATAACAGCAAGCATTTCCTGTTTTCGGGACAGGTTTCTTTCCAGATTGACATATTCCAACGAATTTAAGCGGACATCCCTAATCAGCGCATTCAATTCATTCACGGTGCTGTCGACAATAATTTTACTTACCAGTTTGAACAAGTGACTGTAATCCCGGATCCGGGATTTTTCCGTGGGGCTGTTGAGCGGTTCGGTCTCGAAAATTGCACGGTAAATATTTCCATCAATTCTGACCAGTTCCCGTAAAACTGTATCCACCTGCTCTTCGTATTTCTGGGAAAGCAATTCATGGTCCCTGGACAGAGAACTGTTTTCTTCTCTCAATTCCCTTTCCCGGGGCGTATCGAAAAAGAGGGAATAAAAGAGGATTATTAAAAAACCACCCAAAAGGCCCGATGCGGTAATCCAAAGTATTCTTCCCACCCTGTAACTCAGGTTATTACCAACCTGATGATACTCAAGTTTATCGGGCTTAAATACAAATCGGTTCCTGCTCATAGACAGAAGGGTCTGAATTGGGCTAAAAATAATAAAAAATCAATCAGTTAGCCTAAAAATAGTGTGATTAAATTAACAATTTTGATGACAAAATGCGGGTTTTCCCTGATCAGGGAAGGGTAAGAGCGATAATTTCCTCATATTCCCCGGGAGTAAGGTCCTCGTAGAAGAAATACATGGGATTTACTGGCTGGGAATTCTTCCGAATCTCATAATGAAGGTGAGGTCCCGTAGAACGGCCGGTGGAACCAAGTTTTCCAATAAGTTCGCCTCTTTTTACGTTTTGCCCTTTTTTCACCAGAATCTCATCCAGATGAGCATAAATGGATTCATAACCGAACCCATGATCAATCACAACTTCATTACCATATCCATGGTGATTATATTCGGCCGCCACAACCACCCCATCTCCACTGGCATAGATCTGCAAACCAACCTCTCCTGCCAGGTCTATGCCCTGATGCATTCTGCGTGCCTTTGTGAATGGGTCCCATCGATAGCCGAAGGTAGAAGTGAGCCAAAATCTGTCGGCTGGAGAAATGGGTTGTATGGATGGTTTTCGGCGAAGAAGTTCCCGTTGCTCTTTGGCTTTTCTGTATAATGTGGAAAGGGATACTGACTGAATCCTGGCTTTGGTTGAAAGTTGATCAAGTTTCTGGGCAGTAGAGTACACAAATTCAGAATTTCTGGAATAAAGCTCCGCGCTATACTCGTCAGATCCCCCAAAACCTGCTTCCCGAACCGAACTGGGAATGGGCTCCAAATCAAAAACCGAACGGTATAAATTATCGTCTCTCAAGCCAATCTCCGATAAAACCTGTTCGGCTTTGGTTAATTCAGAATTGAGGGTCTGATAAGCCTCCCTGAGCTCTGTATTTCTTTTGGTGAAGTATTTTACTTTTGGACTTTCCAGTTTATCATCGAGAAGCAACCTGGATCCAATGACCAATACTCCGATTCCCAGGAGAATGACTCCTCCTTTCTTCAAATTTTCTGAGAAAGTTGATTTTACCTTCTCAAAACGCAATGTTTCGGAATTATAATAATACTTAGCCCTGAACATGGTAAACAATCAATACTAACAACAAATTAATCTCGGGTAGACGCCAAATGTAAATGAAATAAATTAATTTTACAACCGATTACCCGGCCTGCATTGATTTTTACAGGCCTTTCATCTTTAATGTTACAAGTTTTATATAATTTAAAATTAATTTAAATAGTAAGAATGAATTCCAGTGAGATCAGACAGGCGTTTTTTGATTTTTTTCGTGAGAAGGACCATTTCATCGTTGATTCAGCACCTATGGTCATTAAAAATGACCCCACTCTTATGTTTACCAATGCTGGGATGAACCAGTTTAAAGATATCTTTTTGGGGAATCGGAAACCGGAGAGCAAAAGAGTGGCAAACTCCCAGAAATGCCTGAGGGTATCAGGAAAACATAATGATCTTGAGGAGGTTGGGAAAGACACCTATCATCATACCATGTTTGAAATGCTGGGTAACTGGTCTTTTGGCGATTATTTCAAAAAAGAAGCCATTGATCATGCCTGGGAATTCCTGACGAAGGTGATGAAAATTGATCCTTCAAACCTGTATGCCACGGTATTTGAAGGTAATAAGGAGGATAATACCGATTTGGATGAGGAGGCCATGAATATCTGGAAAGAATATCTTCCTGAAAATCAAATCCTTACAGGTTCTAAAAAAGATAACTTCTGGGAAATGGGTGATACGGGACCTTGTGGACCCTGTTCAGAGATCCATGTGGATATAAGACCTGAGGAGAAAAAGAAGGATAAATCAGGTCGTGAACTGGTTAACGCAGATCATCCTGAGGTAATTGAAATATGGAACCTGGTATTTATACAGTTTAACAGGGATGCCGGTGGTAAGCTACATCCACTGCCTCAAAAGCATGTGGATACGGGGATGGGGTTTGAACGACTTTGCATGGTAGTGCAGGGAAAAAGATCCAACTATGATACCGATATTTTTCAGGGATTGATCTCCAAAATTACGGAACTAACCGGAATCAGCTATGGTAAGGATCCTTCAAACGACATTGCCATGCGGGTAATTTCTGATCACATCCGGGCCATTTCTTTTGCGATTACCGACGGACAGTTACCTTCCAATAATAAGGCCGGGTATGTGATTCGCAGAATTCTCCGCAGGGCAGTCCGGTATGCCTTCACCTTTCTTGGTCAAAATGAACCCTTTCTCTATCAGCTCGTGGATCCACTGACCGACTTTATGGGTACAGCCTACCCTGAGCTTTCTGCACAGCAGGAATTGATCAAAAGGGTAATAAGGGAGGAAGAGCAATCCTTCCTTCGCACCCTCGACAAAGGAATCAGCCTGCTTGAAACTCTTACGGAGGAAAACAGGAAAACGGATTCTACCCTGGTAAGTGGAAAAACCGCGTTTGAACTTTATGACACCTATGGCTTTCCCATCGACCTTACCCGGCTTATCCTCCAGGAAAAAAACATGGAAGTGAACATGGAAGAATACAACCGGGAAATGACCCTTCAAAAAGGAAGGTCGAGGGAGGATGCCAGCAAGGAGACGGGTGACTGGACCATTCTGGAAGAAACGGAAGGCACTGAATTTACCGGGTATGAACAGCTCAGATCCAGGGTAAAGATTACCCGATTCAGAAAGATCAGTCAGAAAGGAAAGGACCTTTACCAGCTGGTTTTCAATCAGACCCCGTTCTATGCTGAGAGCGGCGGACAGGTAGGGGATACAGGATATATTGAAGGTGTTGGGAAAAAATACAGTATTATACAGACTGAAAAGGAAAACGAGCTTATTGTCCATATAACCAAAGAGCTCCCAAAGGATCTCACAATTGAATTTACCGCAGTGGTAAACAGCGGAATGAGGATTAATACCGTAAATAACCACACCTCCACCCATCTTCTGCATCATGCCCTCAGAGAGGTTCTGGGGGATCATGTGGAACAAAAGGGAAGTCTGGTTCACCCCGATTACCTGCGGTTCGATTTTTCCCACTTCTCCAAAATAACCCAGGAAGAATTACTGGAAATTGAAAAGATCGTTAATAGCAGGATCCGTCAGAATATTCCTCGTGAAGAACATCGGGAAATGCCAATAGCAGAGGCTATGGGAATGGGCGCGATGGCTCTCTTTGGGGAAAAATACGGGGACCGTGTGCGGGTCATCCGCTTCGGGGAATCCGTGGAACTCTGTGGTGGAACCCATGCGGAAGCAACCGGCCAGATCGGACTGTTTCTCATTCTTAAAGAAAGTGCTGTTGCCGCCGGAATCCGAAGAATCGAGGCCGTTTCAGGTGAAAAAGCCCTGGAATTTGTTCAGGAAAGGAACCAGGAATATGAAACCATTCGCTCACTTTTCCCGGCAAGTAAAGACCTCCCTGGCAGTGTAAAGCAATTGAGAGAAGAACTGGAAGGAACCGGAAAGGAACTGGAACAGCTAATGGCTGAAAAGAAAGCCATAATCTCAAAGCAGATCTCTCAAAAAACGGAAGATATCAACGGGATCAATTTCGTAGGAGAGAAAATTGAGGTGAATTCTGCATCCCTCCTTAGAGATATTTCTTTCCAGGTAAAAAACAATCTTACCAATCTTGTACTTGTCCTCGGAGCAGACATTAAAGGCAAGGCGAATATTTCCATAATGATCTCCGAAAACCTGGTTAAGACCAAACAACTGGATGCATCCAAAATTATCCGCGAAGTATCCGGGGAAATTCAGGGCGGAGGAGGAGGACAACCCTTCTTTGCAACGGCAGGAGGAAAAAATCCCGGCGGCATTGATGCCTCTATAAATAAGGTAAGAGAAATACTTAAGCTGATCTGAAAATACCCTTGAAGCAGGACCCGGAACCCTTTAGTAGGTTTTAGTCATATCTTCAGGAACTACGATGATAAAATCGGCTTTCGACAGATTATCATCTTCAAACTCCTCAATATCCGCCTGGTATACCGTGGAAATGGTCGATATTTTCAATCCTTCCCGATAGGTATTCAAATACCATACGATCCCTTCATAATTATCGGAATGATAAGCCCCGTTAAAATGGATGAAAATATGATCGGGCTCAAGGTTTTCAAGAATAAAATGAGCCATGGTTGCATCCTTAATCGCCTGGGAACGAGGAAAGTTTTCGCTATCGGCCGAATGCCCCATCCCCATCTGAAGCATATTCCTGTAACCGGGAAGATCCGGATCGTAGGGAATGGGCAGAGGCGCGATCAACTGTTTTGCTTCTGCTGAAAGGGAATCCAGCATGGAAAACCCATTTCGAAAAACCATATTCGCATAACGTCTCGGAATGTTGGTGGCAATAAAGGGAATACCCTGTTCACGGGCAAATAAAACAAGAGGTCTGTAATCGGTCTGATAATTGCTCCATAACCGCGCCCCGGCTTCAAATCTTTTATCGTCAAAAAATTTATCAAGGTACTCATCGAGTATCAATTGGTTGTCAGTTTCAAACATTTCCGCTCCCAAAACGATCTTCTCCTCATTGATTTCAAACAAGGCAAGTGTAAGCCTAAGCTGCAACCAGTGTGCAATAGGATCATTATGAATTTCGCCAAAAAGAACCACATCCGAATCCTTCAGGCTTTCCTTCATCTTTTTCCATTTGACAGGTTTTCCTTCTGCATTATAAATGGCGTAAGCAGGGAGATCCTGGGCGGACAAACAAAAAAAACCGAATAAAACTCCGGCAATCACTAATACACTTTTTTTCATAACAACAGGGTATAATACTTTAAGGAACAATTCCCTGCACTAATTGTTTGGGTCGAAAAATCAAAAAAGGATATCATTTTTAACCACTGAGGATGAGAAGGTTACGTAAGAGTGTATAAAATCCTTTTCTTCCCGAAAAAAACATTCGAAAAATATATCAGGTTTTACCTATATTTGCCGGTTAAGGAAACTATGAACCTAATACTCAGACTTCCCGGGCGAATTGGGGTCTGTCTGGGACGATAAACTACAGAACACAACTAAAACTCTGCTATGGAAGTTAAAAGAACCTTTGACCTTCTTGGGAGGTATAAAGAAAGATTTTCTGAAAAAACCGATGTCCTGGCCGGTAAAGATGAAGGTGACTGGGTAAGGTATTCTGCCAGTGAGTACATCCGGATAGCCAATTTATTAAGTTATGGGTTACTGGCCATGGGTTTAAAAAAAGGGGACCGCGTAGCCAGCATTTCGAATAACCGTCCCGAATGGAATTTCATGGATATGGCCCTGAGTCAGGCAGGAATCGTTCATATCCCAATTTACCCCACCATTTCAGTGGAGGAGTACACTTATATTCTAACGCACTCCGAGCCCAGACTGGTAATTGTATCGGATGCCCAGCTTTATGGAAAGATCAGGCCGCTGGTGGACCTAAACCCACGGATCAGCGGACTTTTCACTTACAACGAGATTGAAGGTGCTTCTCATTGGAAAGAGATCCTCAGCAAAGGAGAAGAAAGCGAAGATACATACCAGGAAGAACTAGAGAAGATCAAGGACGGAATCGGAGAGGAAGAGATGGTAACCTTGATTTACACCTCGGGTACCACTGGATTTCCCAAAGGAGTGATGCTGTCACACCGAAATCTGGTAACCAATTTCGTAAGCACATCTCATGCCCATGAACTGGACCACCGCCATAAGGTCCTCTCCTTTCTTCCCCTGAGCCATGTTTATGAAAGAATGATGAACTACCATTTCCAGTATAAGGGAATGAGCATTTATTACGCAGAGAATATGGGAACCATTGTACAGGACCTGAAGGACATAAAACCGGAAATGTTCAATTCCGTACCCCGATTGCTGGAAAGAGTATACGACAGGATCATTGGTAAGGGAAAGGACCTGCCCTATCTGAAAAAACAAATCTTTTTCTGGGCGGTAAATCTGGGACTCAGGTATAGTGATGAAAAAAATGGACTTTGGTATCGGGTAAGATTAAAACTTGCGGATAAGCTGATCTTTTCTAAATGGAGGGAAGGGATGGGTGGAAATGTAACAACGGTGGTTTCCGGAGGTGCATCGCTTCAACCCAGACTGGCACGCATTTTTTGGGCATCAGGGATAAGGGTTCTGGAGGGATACGGGCTCACTGAAACCTCGCCTGTAATTGCGGTCAATACCCTGACTCCAAAAAAGGTCCGTTTCGGAACTGTGGGTCCGGTTCTGGAAAATGTGGAGATGAAGATAGGACCCGACGGGGAAATCCTATGCAAAGGTCCAAACATTATGATGGGATACTATAAGGAGCCGGAGCTCACCCGGGAAGTAATTGACGAGGAGGGATGGTTACATACCGGCGACATAGGTGAGTTGGTTGAGGGTGAGTACCTTAAAATCACGGATCGCAAGAAGGAAATGTTCAAGCTTTCGAGTGGGAAATACATTGCCCCACAGGTAATCGAAAATAAAATGAAGGAATCATTCTTTATCGAGAATGCGATGGTGGTTGGTGAAAATGAGAAGTTCGCAAGCGCTCTGATCTCCCCCAATTTCGAATTTCTGCATAACTGGGCGTCCCTTCACTCGGTAAAATACAGAGATAACCTTGAGCTGATAAGCATTCCCGAGCTAATAAACCGCTTTCAGAAAGAGGTAAACGAGATCAATAAAAAGCTGGGGCAGACCGAACATATCAAGAGGTTTCGCCTGGTGGTGGAAGAATGGAGCCCTCAATCGGGTGAAATGTCACCCACTCTCAAACTGAAAAGGAAAGTTCTCTATGAGAATTATAAGGATGTTTTGAGGGAAATTTATGCGGTAGGAAAAAACTAAAGCCTTTTCTCAGTCCTTTCTTTTTTCATAAAAAGGGTAAGTCCCAGAAAGGTGATCAATCCGTTTAACAGCAGAAGTTCAAAACCGAATTTGTAACCCATTAGCCAGGATTCGGAATGATAATTTATCAGGTAAGTAAGGACGGGTGAAAGAATGGCTATAAAGGGTACGGCTTTATCCAAAACCTTCCTCCGGGTATAAAGTCCGAAGGAATAAAGTCCGAGCAAAGGCCCATAGGTATATCCTGCAACCCGGAAAATGGCAGAGATCACGTTCTCGTCGTTGATCGCGCGAAAAATCATGATTACCATTCCGAGTACCAGGCTGATCATAATATGTACCGCAATCCGGGTTTTTCTCAGCTCGGCTTCGTCCTTTTCGCCTGCTTCCAGGATATCATAGGTGAAAGAGGTTGTAAGGGAAGTAAGGGCAGAATCGGCACTTGAATATGCGGCTGCTACCAGTCCGATGATAAAGAAAACCATGAGGGTTACGGACAAATACCCACCGGTGGCTATAAGGGGGAAAAGATTATCGGTCTGTTCGGGAATTTGAATTCCGGTTTTTTCAGCATAAATAAACAAAACTGCTCCAAGACTCAGGAAAAGGAGGTTCACAGGCACCAGCGATATACTCATCCAGTACATATTCTTTTTGGCTTCCCGGATATTTCTGCAACTAAGGTTTTTTTGCATCATATCCTGATCCAGGCCTGTCATAACAATGGCGATAAATGCTCCGGCGATAAATTGCTTGACAAAGTGTTGTTCTGCTTTCCAGTCGTCGAAAAACCAGATTCTTGAATAATCACTTTCCCTGATCATGCTTATCATGGTTCCTGGATCGAGTTGCATCTCCCGTCCGATCAGAAGAAGGGCTATGACCACCGACATCAGCATACCCAGGGTTTGAAGACTGTCTGTCCAGATTATGGTTTTTATTCCTCCCCTGAAAGTATACAGCCAGATCAGGGCAATGGTAACCCCCACCGTAACTACGAAGGGTATTCCCAATGACTGGAAAATGGTAAATTGAAGGACCGAGGCAACCAGATACAACCGGAATGAAGCTCCGATGATTCTCGAAACCAGAAAAAAGGAAGCTCCGGTTTTATAGGATTTCTTTCCAAATCTCTGATCAAGGTAGGTGTAGATCGAAGTAAGGTTAAGCCGGTAGTGCAAAGGCATTAGTACATTGGCAATGAAAAAATATCCCAGGAGGTATCCCAACACCATCTGCATGTAGGAAAACTGACTATCCCCTACCCAGCCCGGTACTGAAATGAAAGTTACTCCGGAAAGCGATGCACCAATCATTCCAAAGGCGACCACGTACCAGGGAGATTTCCGGTTCCCTATAAAAAATGATGCATTATCAGCCTTACGCCCTGTCAGCCAGGAAAGAATGAAAAGAACGGTGAAATAGAGGAAAATGATCCCGAGTAGCAAGGCTGCGTTCATTGGAGTTTAACTTCTTTTTCCGAGGGATTGTTCAAAATCAGTGCGGTTCTGGATACTTCTGCCCAGGGTAAGTTCATCTGCATATTCAAGATCGTCGCCCACGGCAATACCCCTGGCAATAGTAGAAATCCTGATTTCTGTATCCTTTAACTTGCGGTAAATGTAAAAATTGGTAGTATCTCCTTCCATGGTGGCAGGAAGGGCCAGAATAATCTCGATGATTTCATTTGGTTCTTTTTTTACTCTTTCCTCGAGCGATCTCAGACTCAGATCGGCCGGACCTATCCCGTCCATGGGTGAAATGACTCCTCCCAATACATGGTATAGCCCGTTGAACTGTCTCGTATTTTCAACCGACATAACATCACGAATGCTTTCAACAACACAGAGAATGCTCTTATCCCTTTTCAAATCGGAGCAAATGGAGCAGGTCTCAGTATCGGAAATATTATGACATACTTTGCAATGTTTTATTTCTTCCCGCAGGCGGATCAGGGAATTTCCGAAATTACTGACCTCTTCCCTGTCCTGCTTTAATAAATGCAAAACAAGCCGAAGAGCCGTCTTGTTTCCGATCCCCGGAAGCTTGGAAAACTCATGAACCGCATCTTCAAGTAATTGTGAAGGATATTTCATTTACCGGCTTTAATTGCGGCTAAAGTAATGTTTGGGAATGCGAAATGCAAGGGGGATTAAACAACAAACATTATCTTTGTTTTTTCAACCTTTAACAATTAATCCTGAATGGAATTAAAAAAAGGACGTTATGTAATTGACAATGTGCCGGTTCTGACTCTTGTGGAAAAATTTGACTCCCCCCTTTACGTTTATGATACTTCGAGGATGAAGGCACAATATGACCAGATAACCCATGCATTCAAAGATACCCGGGTAAAAATCAACTTTGCGTGCAAAGCCCTTACCAATGTCAATATTCTTAAGTATTTCCGTGAACTGGGTTCCGGACTTGATGCGGTTTCCATACAGGAGGTCTGGATGGGCTTAAAAGCAGGTTTTTTGCCCCAGGATATTATTTACACTCCGAATTGTGTCTCTCTTGAGGAGATAGATCTGGCTGTGCAGGAGGGAGTGAGGATCAACATTGATAATATCTCCATTCTGGAGCAGTTCGGACACAAATACGGGGACAGGATTCCGGTGTGCATCAGGATCAATCCCCACATTATGGGCGGGGGAAATCAAAAGATCTCGACGGGCCATATCGATTCGAAATTTGGCATTTCCATTTATCAGATGGCACATGTGCACCGGGTTGTTGAAACAAACAATATGAGGGTTGAAGGACTACATATGCACACAGGTTCGGATATTCTTGACGTGGAGGTGTTTCTGAATGCTTCCGAGATCATTCTTAAAACTGCCGGTGAATTTAGGGATCTTGAATACATTGATTATGGAAGCGGATTCAAGGTACCCTATAAAGCTGACGATGTTTCCACCGACATCGAAGAATTGGGTAAAACTCTTTCAAAGCGGTTTAACGATTTTTGCCGGGAATATGGAAAAGAACTCACCCTGATGTTTGAACCCGGTAAATTCCTGGTAAGTGAAGCCGGATATTTCTTTGCCAGGGTAAACGTGATCAAACAAACCACTGCTACGGTTTTTGCCGGACTCGATACAGGATTAAATCACCTGATAAGACCGATGTTTTATGACGCTTACCATGAAATCGTTAATGTTTCCAGACCGGAAGGTAAAACCAGGATATACACCATAGTCGGATACATTTGTGAAACAGACACCTTTGGTTGGAACCGGAAATTGGTTGAAATAAGCGAAGGTGATTACCTGGTTTTTAAAAATGCAGGTGCTTACTGTTTTACCATGGCATCCAATTATAACTCCAGGTTCAGACCTGCCGAGGTGATGATCAAAAACGGGGAGGCCAGCCTTATCAGGAAAAGAGAGAACCTGGATGATCTGTTAAGAAATCAGATCATTGAAGATTAGAAAACCCTGACTTTCCGTTAGGTTATTCGGTTGCGAATGTGGGTAAAATATTAATTCACAACTATCAGGCTTACAATGGATCTTAGTATCGTCATCGTAAACTATAATGTAAAACACTTCCTTGAACAGTGTCTTCATTCTGTTGAAAAAGCGATTCGGAATATTCAGGCTGAGATTTTTGTGGTCGATAATAATTCGGTCGATGGTTCCAATGCCCTTATAAAGGAAAAGTTTCCTTTTGTAAGTCTAATCGAGAATCAGGAAAACCTTGGATTCAGTAAAGCGAACAATCAGGCTCTTTCTCTGGCCCGGGGCAGGTATTGCCTGCTGCTTAATCCTGACACCATCGTTGAGGAAGATAGTTTTGTAAAATGTATCGAGTATATGGACGGTCATCCTTCAGTGGGTGCCCTCGGAATCCATATGATCGACGGGAGGGGCAAATTTCTTCCTGAATCCAAACGTTCTTTACCCACACCCCTGGTTTCTTTTTTCAAGATATTTGGTCTCTCTGCTCTCTTTCCCAAATCCCGCATTTTTGGCAGGTACCATCTGGGTTATCTTCCTGAATATGAAATCAATGAAGTGGAAGTGCTATCGGGAGCCTACATGTTTCTCAGGAAAGAAGCCCTTCAGAAAACGGGGTTGCTGGATGAAACGTTTTTTATGTACGGAGAGGATGTGGATTTGAGCTACCGCATCAATTTGGCAGGATACAAGGTAATTTACTTCCCGAAAACCAACATAATCCACTATAAGGGTGAAAGTACGAAGAAAGGCAGCATCAATTATGTGCTTGTTTTTTACAAGGCCATGATCATTTTTGCCAGGAAACATTTCTCGAAGAAAAATGCCAGGGCTTTTTCTTTCCTGATTAACCTGGCCATTTATTTCCGGGCCACCCTTTCCATAATCAAACGATTTGTAAACCGGATATATAAGCCCGTCCTGGATGCTACCCTGATTTTCCTCGGGTACTATTTTCTAACCCCTTTTTGGGAACAGTTCAAGTTCGGGATTCCCAACTATTATCCCGGGGAATTTACCAGGTACATTGTTCCTGTTTATATTGGCGTTTGGCTGCTTAGCTTATATTATTCGGGCGCGTACGAAAAACCCATAAAACTATGGAACCTGCTGAAGGGTCACATTACCGGAACATTGATCATACTTGTACTTTATGCTTTGCTTCCTGAATCCTTAAGGTTTTCAAGAGCGCTTATTCTTCTTGGAAGTGCATGGGTGCTTATTATTCTTCTCCTTCACAGGATGTCGGCTAATCTGCTGGGCATTAAAGGTTATGAATTTTATGCCAATCGCAAGAAACGGCTGATCATTATCGGTAGCCGGGAGGAAGCCGGGAGGGTGAGTTCCGTTCTAAACCGGACCCGAATACGTCCGGAGATTATTGGCATTGTAAGTCCCGGAACCGCACCCGGAACTGAATACCTGGGCAATTTGGAGAAATTGCCGGAAATTCTGAAGGTTTACAATGTCGAAGAAGTAGTTTTCTGTGCAAGGGACATTTCCTCTGCTGAAATCATTAAAAATATGACTCATTTGAGTCAGACCGGAATTGAATATAAAATAGCCCCACCGGAAAGTCTCTACATCATCGGCAGCAATTCCATACATACCTCTGGTGAGCTTTATCTTATTCACTTTAATTCGGTTTCCCGTGGGAAAAACCGCAGACTTAAACGGCTGTTTGATATCCTTTCATCCTTTTTTATCATTATCCTGTTTCCCGTTCTTCCGCTTTTCATACGAAGTTACGCAAGGTTATTTCTTCAGGCCCTGAAGGTCCTGGGAGGAAAATTCACCTGGATAGGTTATTGCACCAGAGTGGACAATTCAGCCCTACCGGTCCTGAAAAAAGGAATCTTCAGCCCCTGTAATTTTATGGATGAGGATATCCCTTCCGAAATAACGGAAGGAATAAACCTCGATTACGCAAGGGATTACAGGATGATAAACGACTTTATCCTGTTGTGGAAAAATATCCTCGGATTGAAACGAAACGCAATTTAAAACGGTAAAAGGAATAATAGGTAAGTCCGGGCATGATTTTACCCGTTTTTTACTGACAATTGATATAAGAATCAATTGCTTACATCAAAATAATTAAAGATTTGCATCTTACAGATTATGATAAATTCAATTCAATGGTATAAATTTATACATTTGCTGATAGTCTGTGAGTGGCCGGCTATGGCTTATTAATTCATCTGGAAAAAATGAAAAAAACCGTTTTCTTTCTCATAATCACCCTTTTATCATTCTCTTCAAGTTATTCTCAGAACACAGATTTCAGAGAGCTTTTTCTTCAGGCTGAATCTTATTTTCTGTTTGAAGAGTTTAATGAAGCGCTCCCTCTCTACTTGAGAATCCATCGGCAGTTCCCCGACAACGATAACATTAATTACAAGATCGGGGTATGTCTTCTCAACAATCCTTACGAAAAAAACAAGTCCATACGTTACCTTGAAGAGGCAGCCGAAAATATAAATCCCAAGTTTAAGGAAAACTCCTTTCGGGAAACCGGAGCTCCTCTTGAGGTTTTATATTACCTCGGTACTGCTTACAGGATCAACAACCAGCTTTCCAAAGCACGGGAGTATTTCAATCTGTTCCTGGTAAGGTTGGATCCGGAGATTTATGATGTTGAACTCGTGGAAAGACAGATTGCTACCGTAGATGCGGCAGAGAGTCTGATGAAGAAACCCATTGATATCGACTCAGAAAACCTGGGATCAAAGATCAATACCCGTTTTGCCGACATCAATCCGGTTGTATCGGGCGATGAAACCAAAATGGCCTTTATTTCCAGGCTTCAGTTCTATGATGCCATTTTTTATACAGAAAAGGTAAATGGGGAATGGCTTGCTCCCCGGAATATTGTCCCCGAACTTGGGGTTGACGGGGATGTTTATCCTACCTGCCTCTCCTATAACGGAACCGAAATGTACATCTACCGGAACGATGAATTTGACGGGAATCTTTATGTAACCAAACTGATTAACGGGAAATGGACCCCTCTCCGGAAACTTAACGAGAACATTAATACTAAATACTGGGAATCCCATGCCAGTGTTTCCAGGGATGGAAAGACACTCTACTTTTCCTCCAACCGAAAGGGCTCCTTTGGCGGACTTGACATTTTCCGTTCGGAGCGATTACCCAATGGAGAATGGGGTGAAGCTACCAACCTTGGAAACGTGATCAATTCCCCCTACAACGATGATAATCCTTTTATTACGGAAGATGGCCAAAAGATTTTCTTCAGTTCCTATGGTCATTATAACATGGGAGGGTACGATATTTTCATGAGCCGAAAAAATGCAGACGGCTCATGGGCAAAACCCGTTAACATCGGATATTCTATCAACAGCACAGACGATGATCAGTTTTTTAATCCGGTAAAAAACGGTCAGGCAGCTTACTATTCAAGATTCGATCAGTCGGGGAATGGCAGGCATGATATCCACCGGATTACCATTTACAGTCCGGATAATCCCAGGATGTTTGCAATTGAAGGTCTTTTGGATTATATGGGAGTGAAAGTGGATTCCTCCGAAGTAAAGATCTCTTTGGTGGAAAAAGGCTCGGCCGACACTCTTTCAACCATTAATCCAAACAGGGATGGGCGTTTCAAATTTAAAGCTCCTGAAGGACAATACCAGTTGGTATTTGATAGTGACAAATTTCATAGTAAAATAGAAGAACTGGAACTATCCAGGAATGTGACCGGGCCAAGTGGGCTCATTTTTGCAACCCCGATAATTCTTAGTGCAGTACCAACCATAACTGACCAAAGAGAAGAGGAAGAACTGTTGAAGATTCTTTCCGACTCTCTGATTTATGCCAAGGAAGGTGAACCGGTGGAAATCAGGTTCAGGGCTTCCAAAGATGCAACCGTTCAGGTCAATGCCCTTAATCAGGGACAAAACTATTTTAGTGAATCGGTCGAAGCCGGCAGAAGGGAGCAAAAAGTGGAATTTGATCCAAGGCCAGGGGAAAATACCGTGGTTCTCACCCTCACCGACGATAAGGGCAATCTTATACAAAAGCAGCTCAGGATCATGGATCCGGAAAAACCCCTGACTGAGATTGATACCCGGGAAGTACCTGGAGACGGTCGGGCTGGTTCAAACCTTCTTCCCGGGCAGACTCCAGGGGCAGGAACTTCAGGCACAGGCTCAGGTCCGGCCGCAGTTTTGTCACCCGGAGCCGGCGGACTTACACAGGCTGAGCTTTTCAGAGATCTTCTTCTGGGTGCCGCAACCGGTTCCCTCCTCGATTATCTCATGGGGCTGGATCCGGAAGAAGAGGGAATAGAAAACAAAGATGAGCTTATCCTTCATCTGTTCAATGAATCAGAAAATCAGGAGTTTACGGATGGTGATGTAGACCGGTTGATTACCAGTGTCGATGAATTGTACGCACTGGAAAAGCTTATTGGCAATCTTCAGGAAAATTCCGATGAAAATCTGAAAAACTATCTTGAGGAGCTGGATCCGGAAAAAAGCCAAATACAAAACCGAAAGGAATTGATCGATAACCTCTACTCCAACACTGATAAAGGCAAGTATTCCCCGTCTGATGTGACCAAAGCCCTGGCAAAAACCCAGAACTACAGGGATATAGAGAAACTGATCAGGGACCTTTCAGCATTTGCAAACGGCAATCTCAAAGAAACACTTCTTGGCATCGATCCCGAGAATCAGGGTATCGAATCCTTTGGTGAACTGATTACCCATCTCAGGGATAAGGCACCGGACAATGGCTATACGAATACGGATATTAATCAGATGCTTGCTGATTATTTTGCCTCTACCAATGCAATCAGGCTTTTTGAGCGGTTAATTGTCCTTTCAGAAGGAGATACACGGGCGTTCCTGGAATCTATAGACCGCGGGGAGATTGTGGATATGGGAAGAAGTGAGTTGTACCGTTATCTGCTCAGGGAATCGGACAGGGAGAAAGACATTACTACCGACCTTATCGACGTTATGCTTAGGGCGGAAGAGATCCCTACTTCACAAATATTGCGGATTATTCTCAAAAATGCCAGTGATGAGCTGAAAGAAGTTTTGAAAGAAATGGAAGCAGATACTCCCTGGTCTCACGAGCTATACAGGTACCTCCTTAGAGAATCTGAAAATAACCGGGCTCTTGAAGAAGAAGAAGTGGTCGATCATTTCAGGCATTATGTTGAATACATTGACCTTTACGAATTCCTGGATTACCTGATCACAAATTCGGATGGTGCTCTGAGAGACATCCTGTTGGATCTTAACCTCAGGGAAATGGGAATTACCACCATACCGGAACTGATACAATACCTTCTCAGTCTTGAAGATATGAGTGAGGAAATTGTTTACCAAACAGTTTCTGATGGGATGACCCGGTTTTATGTGGAGAAAATGCTGGACGAACTCAACCGGCTGTCTGTTGATTACTCTGGTCTTAACAAGGCTCTTACCGATGTTAACCTCGGACAAACCCCCTTGTATAATCTCCGGGATCTCATTGAATATTTAACCCCTCTAAAAGAAAGTTACGGTTTTACCAGCGGGCAACTTTCCGAGGTAATTGAAAAATACCTGCAGGGCGATCTTCCCTTCGAGGAAAAAACCATAGATGAATTTGAACCGTCCGAAAAGGACCATGGAAAATCCGGCCGGGGAGCCAGACTGACCCTTTTGATACTTCTCGCTGAAGGATTGGTGATTCTTTTCCTCATCTTGTTTGAAAGACGAAGGAAGAAAAAAGAGGACCGGACCTGAGAAAACGGCAGACTGAATCTGTGAAAGTTCAAATTTCACACATAATTAGTATGGGTAAGGATATTTTTTACGAATAATGAAACAGTAATGCCGGTTTAGCGTTTCATTTATTCTGATAATCCCCTTATATTTATAAGGACTATAATTAAAAACCTATTGAGATGAGAAAAATATCCCTGATCCTTCTGCTTATAGGGCTTGGCTGTAGTTTTTCCTATTCACAGAAGGATGAAGACCGGGTCAATTTTTTTGATGGCATTTTCTTTATGGAAGAGGAGGATTACAGGGACGCTCTGTCTGCCTTCATGAAAGTCTACGATGCGGGCTTCCAGAATAATGCAAATATTAATTATAAAATTGGGGTATGCTATCTCAATATCAGCGGGGAAAAGGAAAAAGCAATCCCCTTTCTTGAAGAGGCAGTGAAAAATATTGCCGGAAATTATCGCGAAGGTATTTTCAATGAAGAACGTGCCCCTTTTGATGCACTTTTATTCCTGGGTAATGCCTACCGTATCAACTACCAGCTTGATTCTGCCATCTCTGCCTATAATCGGTATATAGATAAACTGGAGGCTAAGAATGAGATTGAAATCAAATACACCCTTCAACAGATTGAGGCCTGCCAGAGGGCTAAGCTATCCATAGAAAACCCGGCAAAAATCCGGATTGAGAATCTGGGAACACCGCTAAATACGGGTCTTGATAACCTCAATGCCGTCCTTTCAGGCAACGGTGAATTTATGGCTTACGTATCGGAGCAGAAATTCTATGATGCGGTTTATTTTGTTGAAAAACAGGGTAGCCGCTGGGCAAACCCGGTGAATGTGACTCCACAGATTCAATCGGATGGGGATCAATACGTCACTTCTCTCTCCTATGACGGGACTAAAATGTTTCTGTCAAAAATCTCCAATTTCGATGCAGATATTATGGTAAGCGAGTACCGTGCCCGGACATGGTCGAGATCAGAGAATATCGGAAAGCCGATAAACTCAAAATTCTTTGAATCACATGCATTTCTCTCTCCCGATGGCAATACTCTTTACTTTACCAGTAATCGTAGCGAAAGCCTGGGAGGAATGGACATTTTCTTTTCCCGTAAAATGCAAAACGGAGACTGGGGCGAACCTCAAAATCTGGGTAGTACTATTAATACCTCATTAAACGAAGATAGTCCCTTTCTTACCCCCGACGGCAAAACCCTGTTCTTTAGTTCTCAAGGGCATACTACCATTGGAGGCTATGATATTTTTTATTCCACCCTGGGCGATGATGGAAACTGGTCCGAACCTGTAAACCTTCCTTTCCCCCTGAATACAACCGATGATGATGTTTTCTTTTATCCACTGGGGAAAGAAAAGGATGTTCAGGGTTATATTACAAGGTATGATCCTGAAGGCATTGGAAGTGGTGACATTTACAGGGTGGAAACTCTCCCGACTGAGGATATTGCACTTGAGGAAGAAGAAACACCCATCCTTGGAGAAACAGAGGCACAAGCTGTTGAAGAAAAAGATATCTCAGAAATGGATTCAGAACCTATTATACCCGATACAACAGTATTAACACCGGTACTGGTTGAAGAAGAAATCAAAGAACCCGAAAAGCTCCGCTTCAATATCAGACCTGTATTCTTTGATTTCGACAGCTATGCATTAAACGATATAGCAAAAGGAAGACTGAATGATCTTACCGAAGCCATGAATGAATATCCCCAGCTGAAAATTGAGGTGCACGGTCATACCGACTCCAAAGGACCCGATGCCTATAACCAGATTCTCTCCGAGCGTCGCGCTTCGGAGGTTATTAAATACCTGGTAAGCAAGGGGATAGACAGGGAAAGGCTGACACTCCGGGCTTTCAGCGAAAATAAACCCGCTGCCATGAATACCACACCCGACGGAAGAGACTCAGTAAAAGGAAGAATGCTTAACCGTCGCGTTGAATTCAGGATCACGACCCGTCCCTTTGAATGGATTGAACTGGAAGAGGTAGAGGTTCCGGACGAACTTAAGGTCAATAACTGATCTTTTATACGGGATTTTCACAGGCTTTCATTTAACCCGGTCAATATTCACGGAAAATTGTACATTTGATTTGTAACATTTTGAAATCAAAGTGGTAAAATATTATCTTACCACCGGGTTTCTTTGTCTTAAATGGTTTAAACTCTGCCTGGAATGAAAAAAACAATACTCCTATTGTTCACACTCATAAACTGCTATTCCATTGTTTTCGCGCAAAAACTGAATAGCTCACAGGAAGAGATTTTTGATGATGCCGAGTTTTTCTTTGCCACCGAAGAGTTCGAAGAGGCCGTTTACCTGTTCAAACAACTGGCCGGATTGAACCCCGAAAATACCAATCTCAGTTATCGGGTCGGAATGTCTTATCTAAATATCGAAGGACTGGAAAGGCTTGCTATCCCATACCTGGAAAAAGCCGTCACCAGTACAACCATGAAGTACAAGGAAAGAAATTTTGATATAAAGAAAGCCCCACATCATGCATGGTTTTATCTGGGTAATGCCTACAGAATTGACAATCGCCTTGACGAAGCCCTGGAAGCTTACGAAACCTTTCGGGATATAAGGAATTTCGAAAAAAACTATAATGTCAGGATCGTAGAAAATGAGGTCGCAGCCTGTGAAAGAGCCAAGATCATTAAGGATTCCCCTCTCAACATTGAAAAAATAAGTGCCGGAAGCAATATTAACAATGGAGGGGTGAATTACCAGCCGGTTGTGAATTTGAGGGAGGATGTGATGGTCTTCATGAGAAAAGAAAAATTTTACGATGCGGTTATGTTCAGCCGAAAAGTAGATGATAAATGGACTGAACCGGTAAATATTACTCCTCAGGTGGGTTCTGATGGAGATATGATTCCGACCTCTCTTTCAGCAGATGGCACGAAGCTTTTGCTTACCAAAGAGAATGGTTTTACCGGGAAAGACATCTATTTTAGTGAACTTAATAATAATGTCTGGTCAAAGGCTGAAAAGCTGGGGAAAAATATAAATAGCACCAAAGATGAACACTTTGCCTCTTTTACACCCGACGGCAGGGGAATCCTGGTTGCCTCCGAAAGAAGAGGGGGTGCCGGAGGCTCTGATCTTTACTATGCAAACCTGGAGAATGATGGCAGCTGGGGAGAGTTGATCTCCTTCGGACCCGCGATTAACACTGAAGCAGATGAAGATTGCCCAAATCTTTTGAATGAAGGTGAGACCCTGTATTTTACATCTAAAGGGCACTTCAATATGGGAGGATTTGATATTTTTTATAGCAAAAAGGATGGGAACGGGAAATGGCAAAAGCCCGTTAATATTGGTTTTCCTATAAACACCACCAACGACAATCGATTTTATCAGCCTGTGGCAGAAGGGGATGCAGGATATCTTGCTTTATTTGAGGGGGTTGATAATAACAGTATTGAAGATATCTACCGTGTACGTATCCTCCCCCGGAATGATGCACTGGCCCTAAAACCGAAAAAATTCCAGTACAACTTCAGAATTATTGTTACGGACCAGGAAACAGGAGAAAAATTTACCCTTGGGTATGATGTGAGATCAGATAGCCTGAAGGTTTTAACTCCAGGCGATAATAAGTTCACCATTGATTTCATAAATGAGCAGGAGTCCGGGAAAACATCCAGAGAAAAATGAAATTATTTTTCATTTCAGCTATAGGAGTTTTTTCTCTTCTCTGTGTCCACCTTCATTGCCAGGCGCAGGAGGATGAAAATCTTCGCGTTTACTTTCAGGATGCGGAATACTTTTTAATGTCAGAAGAATACGAAGAAGCACTGAATGCTTATTTAAGATTGTACCGGGCAAACTCACAAAATGCAAATATTAACTATCGCATTGGGTTATGTTATCTGAATATCCCCGGACAGAAATCCAGGGCGATCCCCTACCTTGAGTATGCCATTGAGCATATCTCGGAAAAATATTTCGAAAGCACTTTCTCTGAAGATAAATCACCCCCCCATACTCTCTTCCTTTTGGCTACCGCCTATCAGATTGATAATCGGTTGGATAAGGCTGTAGAAACCTTTAATCAATACAAAAAAACCCTCCGGGTTAATGATGTATATGAAATTGATTTCGTGGATAAACAAATCCAGGCCTGTAACAGGGCGGAAAAATATATGAAAGAACCGGTGAATGTAAAAACCCGGTTATTGGATGATATCATACCGCAATCTGCAAAAAATTATAATCCGGTGTTGTCGGGTGATGGGAATACCCTGATTTATATGACACAGGAAAAATTCTACCAGGCAGTCTGGATGGTAAAAAAACAAAGTGAGAATATCTGGTCGAACCCCGTCAATATTACCCCACAGATTGAATCGGACGGAGATGCCTATCCAACCTCCATTTCCACGGATGGAAACACACTTTACCTGGTCAGAATGAATAACTTCGGAGCGGACATTTATGTCAGCTTTTTTGAAAGAAATCGCTGGACTCCGATGGCAAAGTTGGACAAACCCGTAAATTCCCGATTCTGGGAAATTCATGCATCCATTTCACCCGATGGAAAAACCCTTTATTTTGTGAGTAATCGCAAAGGAAGTCTGGGTGGACAGGATATTTTTCGAACCACATTAAATGCACGTGGAAAATGGGAGGAACCCGAAAATCTGGGCCCCACCATTAATACCATCTATCATGAAAACAGTCCATTTATTACTGAGGATGGGCTTACCTTATATTTTGCCTCCCAGGGCCATGATGGAATGGGGGGATTCGACACCTACAGGTCAGATCTGCAACCCGGAGGAAGATGGACCGTACCCGTAAACCTGGGCTACCCGGTCAATTCCACAGATGACAATTTCTTTTTCTACCCGGTCGAGAAAAACAGGACTGCTCTGTATGCAGGTCCGATCCTTCCCGAAGAGAACCACGCCGCCATCAAGGAGTTAACTATACTTCCTCCGGTCACGGAAATGAAAATAACCCTTAAAGGGAAGCTGAAGCTCATGGACGATGCAGAATTTCCTGAAGATGCCCGTGTTACTGTTGGTAAAATCGGAGATGAAAACTATCGGGACACACTCAAACCAGACCGGGTAACCGGAGAATTCAGTCTTGTGATCCATCCGGGATTATACTCCATTACTGCCAGTGCTTCCAATTATGAAACCCTTGTGGAACGACTCTCAGTCGAGAAGGATTTTGAGCGTTCAGAGCTAAACCTGGATCTGGAATTAACATCCACAGAGGTTAGTTCCGGGGAATATCTTGTGGTGAAGAACCTGCTATTTGATTATAATTCATCCGAACTTAAAGACACAGCTATCCTGGAGATCGAACGATTGTATCAGCTGATGCTCAAATATCCGGAACTATATATCGAAATTATTGGCCACACAGATAGTAAAGGAACTCCCGGGTATAACCTTGAACTATCGAAACGCAGGGCCAACTCGGTTCTTGAATACCTGGTTTCCAGAGGAATTGAAAGAACTCGTTTTGTCACCCGCGGATTAGGGGAGACAAATAATCTGGCGATGAATACCAATCCGGACGGAAGTGATAATCCGGAAGGAAGAAAACTGAATCGAAGCGTGGAAATTAAGATTCTTCCTTCAAATGAGCATAATATTACCATTGAACCCATTGAAATTCCCGATTATCTTAAACCCAAACGAAGTAGCCAGTATACCCTCCTTCTAACCCAGTCAGAATCTCCACTTCCCCGATCCTATTTCTCCTCGGTAAACCGGATTACCCAGGAGGAGGTAACCGAGGTTCTTGTGGATTCGAGCTACCTCTACACATTAGGGCTATTCTATTCCGTACGGCATGCCGAGGAAGTTAAAAACTCAATTGCCTTCCAGGAATTCCCCAGTGCAAGGGTTATCAATCGTACCAACCTGCAACAGCATTCCGGTCTGGCAAGTACCCTTATTAATTCTACCTCCGATCATTTTGGGATCCAGCTAGCGGCACTGAAAATGCCATCTAACGCCAAAAATTATGTTCATCTCAGTGAAGTGGAAGTGAAAAAGTGTGATGATGGTTTTTACCGGATTATTTATGGCCAGTATGAAAGCGAGGAGGAAGCAGCCACAGACCTTCAGGAACTCAGGAACCGGGGATATCTGGATGCTTTTATCATTGATCTCGAACGATTTGGGACAACTTCTGTTGAAAACACAACCAGCAAAAGCTCAGTAAATCTGACCATACAACTAAGGGCATTGAAAGTACCTGTTGGAAAAAACTATTTTAAACCGCTTATAGGTATCCGGGAAATTCAGGGTGATGACGGAATATTCCGTTATATTATTGGTGATTTTGAAGGCATGGAGGCAGCACTGGATGAACTGAAAAGACTGCAAAAGATGGGATATCAGGATGCATTTATCCGGGAAATGGAAAAAATTCCCGGCTACTAAAAGTAAAATAATGGAAGGAAAACTTGTCAGACTCAGGGCACCGGAACCCGAGGATCTTGAATATCTGTACAGATGGGAAAACAATACCTCCATTTGGCATTTGAGTACCACATTATTACCTTTTTCACGATACGAACTTAAGAAGTATATTGAAACCGGATCGAAGGATATATACGAAACAAAGCAACTCAGATTTATGATTGAGAGATCTGAAGACTTCCGGCCCCTCGGTGCAATCGATCTTTTCGATTTTGACCCCTTTCACCTGAGGGCCGGCACTGGCATCCTTATCGGTGATCCACAGGAAAGAAAAAAAGGCCTCGCGTCGGAAGCTCTGGATCTCTTAATAGACTATTGCAAAAACATTCTTTTGCTTAAACAGCTCTATTGCAATATCCTTGAGAATAATCAGGAAAGCATCAGTCTGTTTCTTAAAAAGGGATTCAGGATCACAGGCGAAAAGCTTGCCTGGATAAAAACACCGGGGGGATGGAAAAATGAATTTTTTTTACAACTTGTTTTTTAACCCTTTTCTAAGTCGGTGTAGTCAGGAATCCTGTCAAGAAATTCTATATTCCTGTCTTCAAAATTGATCCTGCAGAAGTAATTCTCTAAACCATTCGTTACGATGAGGTACTTTACCCTGAAAGTGAGATTATACATTGATATCTGATCAAAAACTCCTTTACCGATCTTTACCTCCGGAGCCTTGCATTCAACCATGATCAAAGGGTCCATTTCCCTGTTATAAACCAGAATATCACATCTTTTGCTTAGCTGATTGAACTTAAGGGATTGTTCAATAACCATCCTGCCGGCAGGGAAGCCTCTATCTTCCACCAGAAACATGGCAAAATTCATCCTTACCCATTCTTCGGGTGTTAATCGTACAAACTTCTTACGAAAAGGATCAAATATCAAACTGCGTCCTTCTTCCGATTTTATTTTGAAAGAATAAGTTGGTATTTTTAAGCCGGGTATGTTCATGGTTTCTCGACCACAAACATAAGCAATTTTACCCTTTGATATTAATCCTGGCCGGGCATAAACCCGGAGGGTACGCAGAAATGATAAAGAATAACTATACCTATACCCAGATTCTTGAGGATCTGAAAAACAGGATCTACCATCCTGTGTATTTCCTCGCAGGAGAGGAACCCTACTTTATTGATAAAATCACAGAATACATTCTGGCCAATGTAATTCCCGAAGAAGAGAAGGCATTCAATCTTACCATGCTCTACGGAGAGGACACCACCGTCAGAACCCTCATTGATGTTTCCAGAAGATTCCCGATGATGGGTAGCTTGCAATTGGTCGTTGTTAAGGAAGCCCAGGAAATAAAGGATATGGATGACCTTGTTTACTATCTTGAACAGCCGTTGAAATCGACCCTGCTTGTCATAAATTACAAGTACCGGAAGCCCGATAAACGAAAGAAACTATATAAAATTCTCAGGGAAAAATCGGTTTATTTTGAATCCGACAAATTGTACGATGACCGTATACCACAGTGGATCTCGGATGTTCTAAAAAAAAGGTCTAAAAAGATTGAACCCAAGGCGGCTGTTCTTCTAACCGAGTTCCTGGGAAATGACCTTTCAAAGATCGAAAAAGAATTAGAGAAACTCCTGATAATCCTTCCCGAAAACCTGAGCATCATTACCTCGGCAATGATTGAAAAGAATATCGGGATCAGTAAGGAGTACAATACTTTTGAGTTGCAGAATGCCCTGATCAAAAGAGATATGGTAAAAGCGAACCGGATCATTCGTTATTTTGCATCCAATCCAAGAAAAAATTCCATGCCTCAGATCCTTGCAGGTTTGTATTTCTTTTTTTCCAAGGTACTTCTGCTCCACAAGGAGAAAAAAACAGGCAATAGCAACCTGGCTTCTGTACTCAAGGTCTCGCCATATTTTCTGAAGGATTATCAGGAAGCAGCCAGGATCTATAGTGCAGGAAAAACCATTGATATAATATCCTTCCTTCGTGAGGCCGATGTTAAATCGAAAGGCTATGGGAATCCCTCGGCCGATCAGGGTGATCTGCTTAAAGAATTGATCTACAAAATAATCCATTTATGATTACCCTAATTATTCTGATATCGACTGTCCTTGTTTCCCTGACCTGCTTTCAGAGGCCCGATCTTTTCAGTAAACTCGATTATTCTCCTTATGAAGTAAGAACCAAAAAAGAGTGGTACAGACTCTTGTCTCATTCATTTGTTCATGCCGACTGGATCCATCTGATCGTGAATATGCTTGTCTTTTTTTCATTTGGAAGGTATGTAGAACAAATCTTTGAGATGCTGGAGAATCAGGGATTGATTCCCTCGGGAAAGCTTTTTTATATTTTGCTTTATTTTGCCGGGGTAGTGGTTGCTTCCATTCCCAGTTATCTCAAACATAAAAACAATCCGAATTATGTTTCGGTTGGGGCATCCGGAGCTGTTTCGGCAGTCCTTTTTATGAGTATATTTTTTTCGCCCATGGAAATGATTTATTTCTATGGGGTGATCCCTATGCCCGGAATACTATTCGGGGTGTTATATCTTGCATATTCAACCTATATGAGTCGATCAGGAAGGGATAATATTAACCATGATGCACATCTATGGGGTGCAATTTTTGGATTTATCTTTCCCATTCTGATCAATCCCCGGCTTATTAACGTATTTCTCAATAATTTCTAAGGGCGTAACTCACTGATGATAAAACAAAAAGCTGTTTTTTTTGATCGCGATGGTGTTCTGAATAATGAAGAGAGCAACTATTATATTTTCCGCACCGGTGATTTCTTCCTTAATCCCGGCATTATTGAAACTTTAAAAATTCTGCGGGACAGGGGATATATTTTCATCGTTATTACCAATCAGGGGGGGATCTCCAAAAACCTTTATACCCATAAGGACGTAACGGCCATTCATGATCTCATGACCCTTCAGCTTAAAAATTCAGGCATCGATCTTGCCGAAATATACTATTGTCCCCATCACAGCGACAATGAAAAGTGTCTTTGCCGAAAACCGGGGTATATCAATATCCAGAAGGCAATTTCCAGGTTTAACATAGACCCTTTACGGTCCTGGTTCGTTGGAGACAGGGAAACGGATATGGAAGCGGGAAGAAAGGCCGGACTTAAAACCCTTTTGGTGAAAGCAAACAGCAATATGTCCTTTCTTACGGATATTATTCCTTAATTCATTCCGGGATTTTCCGGAAAATTTGCCCAGACCTTGTACTTATTTTTCATCTTCTTCAGGATATCAACCCAGATATTAGCTTCAACTCCGTTCATAATCAAATCATTGCTTAGTTCAGCTATCAGCCAGGCATTTTCACTTAGTTCATCTTCAAGCTGATTGGGTGACCAACCTGAATATCCCAAAAAGAACCGAATATCATTACTGCTCAAATCACCGGAATCGATTAGTTCTTTAACAACATCGAAGCTGCCACCCCAGTAGATATTATCTTTAACATGCACGCTATCAGGGATCTTATCACCCAGGGTATGCAGATAATGAACCGTGTTGGTATTAACCGGTCCACCTATACTTATGACCGCTTCAAACGGAGGAAAATCATTTATAACTTCCTGAAGTTTTAAGTCTACCGGTTTATTGAGAACAAAACCAACTGATCCTTCATCGGAGAGCTCGGTAAGAAATACAACCGATCTCTTGAAATAGCTATCGCTGAGAAAGGGTTCAGAAATTAGTACCAGACCCTTTGATGCAACTCTGTCGTTTTTAATCTCGAAAAAATCAATATTCAGATCCATTGCTTATGATTGATCATTCAAATAACCGGATGTACAAAAAAACAAATGACAGTTAAATCAGTGTCAAATTAATAAAAATATTCCCAATTTCCGGATTATTTAGAATCTTTTTAACAACCCTTCCCTGCTTATTCTCCATGGAAAGGGGAAAAGGGTTTTTAAAATATAATCCTTATCTTTCGCTTTAAATCTTCAATTCATTTATGGAGCATAAAGGGCGTGAACCCAATTTATTGCAGGCACTGGTTCCGATAATTTTTCTGATCTCTCTGTTAAGTCTCAACGTAAACTTTTTTGGGGATCACACCCTGGATGGCGCCAACCAGGTGGTATTGATCCTGGCTGCTGCGGTGGCGGGAGGTATTGCTGTTACCCTTGGGAACTCCTGGTCTTATGTGCGTACCCGAATCGTAAAATCGATCAGTTCGGCCATGCCTTCAATACTCATATTACTCTTAATTGGGGCTCTGGCAGGCACCTGGGTAATTTCCGGAGTGGTTCCGGCAATGATCTACTACGGACTAAAAGTTTTTCATCCTTCTATTTTCCTTTTTGCCTGTGTGATCATAACTGCCATTGTATCTCTTGCTACCGGCAGCTCATGGTCAACCATAGCTACCATCGGGATTGCATTGATCGGGATTGGGACGGCTTTGGGAATTAAAGAAGGAATTGTGGCTGGTGCGGTCATCTCCGGAGCCTATTTTGGTGATAAAATGTCACCCCTATCCGACACAACCAACCTTGCTCCTGCCATGGCCGGTACCGATCTTTTCACTCATATACGCTATATGATCATTACTACCGGCCCAAGTATATTAATCACCTTGGTTATTTTTCTGGTGATGGGATTTACCTACGACTTTAATACCGATCTTGATAACATAAACCTTGTCCTTTCTGCCATTGAAGAGAAATTTGTGATAAACGGCTGGCTCTTCCTGGTTCCTGCAATCCTGCTTACCATTATTATCCTTAAGGTTCCTCCTCTCCCGTCCATTCTTGCCGGCAGTTTGCTGGGAGGGCTATTTGCGATAATTTTTCAGCCCCATCTTATTTCAGAGATCTCCGGAGTCACGGATAACTTTTTCAAAGCGTCCTATATTTCTGTTATGCAGGCGATTTACGGAAATGTGAATATTCCAACTTCCAATGAAATGGTTACTGAGCTATTATCTTCCACAGGTATGGCCGGAATGCTAAATACCATCTGGCTCATTCTTTCTGCCATGGTATTCGGTGGAACCATGGAATCGGGCGGGTTATTGGTTAGGATAACCAGTTCAGTGATCCGATTTGCCAAATCTACGGGCTCATTGGTCGCTACCACTATAGGAACCAGTATTTTCTTTAATATAACTGCATCCGACCAGTACATTTCTATAGTCGTTCCTGGCAGGATGTTTGCCAATACCTACCGGGAACGTGGATTAAAGCCGGAGGTGTTGAGCCGTACCCTGGAGGATGGAGGAACCATAACCAGTGTGCTTATTCCCTGGAATACATGCGGAGCTACTCAATCACGGGTGCTCGGAGTGCCTACCCTTGATTATCTGCCTTTTGCATTTTTTAACCTGATTAATCCTTTTGTCAGCATCTTTATTGCCAGTTTTAACATCGGTATACGGCGGTTTAAACAAGGTGAACCACAGGTTAAAAGGAGTTTCGAAAAGAACCGCAGGGATATTTGATCAGTAAATAGCCGGGTATTTGGAAGGATCAGCCGAATTCATCATCTCATAGATAAGCTCGAATACATTCTCCGCATTGGGATTTGAAAAATAATCTCCATCACTGGCATAGGCGGGTCTGTGCTCCCTGGCGGAAAGAGTTCGTGGCTCAGCATCAAGATAGAAAAAGGCCTTCTGCTCCTCCAGCACTTTTTGCATCATATAAGCGGTTGCACCCCCCGGAACATCCTCATCAAAAAATACCACCCGATTGGTTTTCCTGACCGACTCCACAATCATATGATCAAGATCGAAAGGCAATAATGTCTGCACATCAATAAGCTCCACATGAATATCGAATTCCTTCAGCTGTTCAATTGCGGAAAGAGCGATTCTGACACAGCTACCATAGGTAACCAGGGTAACATCGCTTCCTTCAACAAGGATCTCGGGTTTTCCAAGGGGTACGGTAAATTCCCCAAGATTGGAAGGCAATTTCTCTTTTAAGCGATATCCATTCAGTGGTTCGATCACCAGTGCAGGGTCATCTGACTGAAGCAAGGTGTTATACATTCCTGAGGCTCTTGTCATATCTCTGGGGACACAAACATATATTCCCCTGATGGCATTAATTACCATTCCCATAGGGGAGCCTGAATGCCATATTCCTTCGAGTCTGTGCCCACGGGTCCGGATAATCACCGGGGCTGATTGACCTGCCCTTGTACGGTAATGCAGGCTGGCAAGATCGTCGCTCAGGGTTTGTAATCCATACAAAAGGTAATCAAAATACTGGATCTCAGCTATGGGTCTTAACCCTCTCATTGCTAATCCTATTCCCTGACCCAGGATGGTGGTTTCTCGGATGCCGGTATCCGAAAGTCTTAATTCTCCGTACTTATCCTGCAGGCCTTCAAGTCCCTTATTCACATCGCCAATTTTTCCCGTATCCTCTCCAAACGTAAGCAATTCTGGGTATTTACTGAATAAAACATCAAAATTGTCGCGCAATACCTCGCGGGCATTCAACAACTTCGAATCATGATCATACTTAGGTTTTATTTCTTTTACTTTAAGGGCAGATCTGGGGAATTCATTATAAAGTGTAGTACTATATCTTTGGTTGTTTCTCTGCTTTTGTTCTGCGAGCCAGATTCCAATGTCGTTCTGTAGTTCATTTCTTACAGGACAGTCAATGCACACGTGCCTGAGTATTCGTTTCGCAGTGCTTATTATATCCTTACGAATAGGGTTTGCAATTCTTTTAAGATCGGTTGAAAGCGATTCAATCTTATCGAAGTTATCATTTTTGCATTTGCAGGAACGATTGTTAATTATGGACAAAAGGGCTTCCTTTTCCTTGCGTATGGGGTTGATATAATTATCCCAGGCTTTTTCCTGAGCTTCCTTTGCCCGGTTTCCTGCCTCTTCTTCAATACTATCAAGTTCCTCAGCGGAGGCAATGTTCTGTTCCATTAACCACTCCCGCATTTTCAGGAGAGGATCATGTTCTTCTTCCCACTCAAGTCTTTCTTTGGATTTATATCGTTCGTGTGAGCCGGAGGTGGAGTGTCCGAGAGGTTGCACCATTTCGTCAATATGGAAAAGAACAGGAATATGTTCATTTCTGGCTTTGGCGATTCCTGCTTCAAAAACCTTGCACATGCCCGCGTAATCCCATCCTCTGGCATAATAAAGGTAAATTCCGTTTTTATTTTCCTCTTTAATAAACCCTTTAAGGGCCTCACTAATGCTTGCCTTGACGATTTGATAATCCTTGGTAACCGAGATCCCATAACCGTCATCCCATACGGCAATGGCTACAGGGATCTCGAGCACTGCGGCAGCATTGATACTTTCGAAAAAATGGCCCTCAGCAGTACTTGCATCTCCAATGGTTCCGAATACCACTTCGTTACCTTCAACTGAAAACTTATTTTCTTTGTCAAGATCAGGATTACTCCGGTATAGCTTCGATGCATAACCTAATCCTACAATTTTGGGCATTTGCCCGGCCGTTGGGGAAAGATCTGCTGCAGAGTTTCCCGATTCTGTCTGCGATTTCCAGTATCCTTCCTCATCAATATACCGCGTTCCGTAATGGTTGTTGAAAGAACGGCCTCCATTGGACGGGTTCCATTCCAGATCGGTATCTCCGTATAACTGGGAAAAAAATTCTTCAGGGGTGGACATACCCGTGGCGAACATAAAGGTCTGATCCCGGTAATAACCTGAACGCCAGTCGCCGGGCTGAAAACTTTTGGCCATGGCTATTTGGGCTACTTCCTTCCCATCGCCAAATATTCCAAACTTTGCCTTTCCCGTAAGTACCTCCTTTCTTGCAAGAACGGAGCATTGCCTGCTCATGTGGGCCAGGTGGTAATCCTGGAGGACTTCATTTTTGAAATCATTGAAACTAAACTCACTCTTAGGATGCTTAGGCATAGTTGTTGGCTTAACTTGAATTTTACTTCCTGACCTACAAAAATACGAAGGATAAATGAGATTGATCAGGTGGACAGAAATGTTTCAGATTATGGTTTACAAACCTAATAATTAATTAATTTTGTCGTTTTAAGGACAACAACCAGGCTTAAATTGTTCAAGTTTTGATTAAATTAATACTTATAAGCTTTGTACTCATTTCCGCTGCAATGCTGGGGATGGGAATTTCAATTTTGGTAAGAAAGAAAGGGCGTTTTCCCGCTTATCAGGTGGGACATAACAAGAACATGAAGAAACTGGGCATTACCTGTGTCAAACATGAGGAGATGAAATGCCACAACAAGTACCGTGACTCCAAACAAGGTTGCCCTGGCTGCAGTTGATACTGACCTGGAAGAATGAACCAATCCTGTCCGTAAATGTTAATTGGTAAAGGAGATAATTATGCTTAAAGTGCTGTTGTTAGCTGTAGTTTTATTAAGTCTCGGTTTACTTGGAATCGGGATAAAAATGTTATTTGACCGTAAGGCCGAATTCAAGGGAAGCAGTTGCGCTTCTTCAACTCCGGAACTTCAAAGTCAGGGGATCACATGCGGTTGCGGAGCCGGCGCATGTGAGGCAGAAAAACCTCAGGTTTAGTCCTCTGATCCTGTTTCTTTATAGATATATTTTGAAAATCCTTTGGTATAATCGGTCAGGTATTCCCCTTTATCGTCATTGTAAATAAAATAAGCCTCCACCCCTTCTGTTGATTGTATCATTTCCCTTGCCTTTTCCAATCCCGATACCATACAGGCGGTCGCGTATGCATCGGCTACCACGCAATCATCCGATATTATGGTTACACTCAACAACTGAGACATTACAGGGTAACCGGTTATAGGATCGATAGAGTGAGAGTACTTCACTCCGTTCTGCTCGTAAAACTTACGGTAATTACCACTGGTAGCGAGGGCTTTGTCCTCTAGTTCAAGAATAACCTGAAGGTTCTGACCAGGCAGATAATTACCGTACTCAGGTCTGTCGACTCCGATCTTCCAAACTTGCTTTTTCGGATTCAGTCCCAGGGTTTTCACCTCGCCTCCGATTTCGACCATGTAATTAGAAATGTTTTTTGACTTCAGGAAAGAAGCTACTTCATCAACCGACAATCCCTGAGCAATCGCATTAACATCCAGACTGATTCCTGCTTTGTCTTTAATAAGCCGGCCTCCCTCTACCCGGATTTTGTCCATGCCTACAAACTGCAATAAGCTGTCTATGGTCTTGGGTTCCATCTCCATTCTTCTTCCGGGACCAAATCCCCAGGCATTTACCAGGGGCATAACCGTAAGGTCAAAGGCACCCTCTGAGGCTTCATAAACTTCCCCAGCAACTTCCAAAACCTTCAGAAAACGGTCATCCAACTTATCTTCCTCATTTCGGTTTATCCTTGATATAAGTGATCCTTCCTCATAGGTGGACATGGAATTGTCAAAATCCCGCAACAGAGAATCAATACTCTGGGAATAATCAAGGGAGTCGGTTACACCATACGTGATATTGTAGGTTGTTCCCTGTGCAAAGCCGGAAAGTTTTAAATAAACCAAATCCTTTCCCGATTCGCAGGAATAAGCAAATAAAAGCAGGATCCCCGCAATCAGAGATCCTGCAAATCTGTAAATATTCATATTTTAATTTTTTTTTAACCTCCAAAATCGTCGAAATCAACCATTTCATCAGGTACTCCCAGATCATAGAGCATTTTCATAACAGCTTCGTTCATCATCGGGGGGCCACAGAGGTAAAATTCAACCTCCTCAGGTTCTTCATGTTTACTGAGATATTCTTCGTACACTACCTGATGAATGAATCCGGTATATCCCTTCCAGTTATCCTCCGGCAAGGGTTCAGAAAGGGCTATATTAAACTTAAAGTTGGGAAACTCCTTTTCGATCTTCCGGAAATGTTCTTCATAAAAGATTTCTCTTTTGGAACGTGCTCCATACCAGTAAGAAACCTTTCGATTGGTTTTGAGGGTGTGAAAAAGGTGAAAAATATGGGATCTGAGAGGAGCCATCCCTGCACCCCCGCCAATGTAGACCATTTCCTTATCGGTATCCTTAATGAAAAATTCTCCATAGGGTCCCGAGATGGTCACTTTGTCACCTGGCTTACGGGAAAATATATAAGAAGAGCAAACACCCGGATTTACTTTCATAAACTGACCTTTGGAACGATCCCAGGGGGGAGTTGCTATCCTGATGTTCAGCATCACGATATTCCCTTCAGCCGGATGATTTGCCATGGAATAGGCCCGGAAAGTTTCTTCCGAATTTTTCATTTTCAAGTCCCACATGTTGAACTTATCCCATTCATCCCTGAATTGTTCCTCAACCATCATATCCTTGAAATCCACATCTACCCTAGGAACGTCTATCTGAATATACCCCCCCGATTGAAAATCCAGGGTCTCTCCTTCCGGCAACCTTACAACAAATTCCTTAATAAAGGTGGCCACATTCCTGTTCGACACTACTTCACAATCCCATTTTTTAATACCCATCACTTCTTCAGGAACCTTAATAACCATATTGTCCCTGATTTTCACCTGGCAGCCCAGCCTCCAGTTTTCCTGCTGCTCTTTCCTTGTAAAGAATCCTGTTTCAGTGGGAAGGATGGATCCACCTCCTTCCAGAACCTGGCATTTACACATAGCACAGGTACCACCTCCACCACATGCCGATGGCAGGAAGATCCCCTGATTGGATAAAGTGGAAAGTACCGTGGATCCGGGCTGGACTTCAAATTCCTGGTCGTTTACTTTCAGGACTACTTCACCCTGGGGTGTAAGTTTAGTTCTGGCATAAAGCAGCACCAGTACAAGAGTTAAAATTACCCCGAGGAATACCGCAATACTTACCAGGATTACCCCTAATTCTGTTGTCAGAAATACCATATCTTTTTACTACTAGTTAAAGTTTAATACCCATGAAACTCATAAATGCAATTCCCATCAGTCCGGTGATGATGAATGTAATACCGAGCCCTCTGAGGGGCGCGGGAACGTTGGAATATCTTATTTTCTCCCTTATCGCTGCAATTCCCACAATTGCCAGGAACCAACCCACACCGGAACCAAGCCCGAATGAAGTAGCTTCGGCTATGTTTGCATATTCCCTTTCCTGCATGAAGAGAGAACCTCCCAATATGGCACAGTTTACCGCAATCAGCGGTAAAAAGATACCCAAAGAGGAATAGAGTGACGGACTAAATTTCTCGATAATCATTTCCACAAGCTGAACCATGGAGGCGATCACTGCAATAAACATAATAAAACTGAGGAAGCTCAGGTCAACATCCTCGAATTGCGGACTAACCCAGCTTAGTGCACCGGGTTTCAGAACATATTCCTGCAACAGAAAATCGATAGGCACGGTAAAGCCCAGGACGAAGATGACCGCAATGCCCAATCCGGTCGATGTCTTTACGGTCTTTGATACTGCCAGGTATGAACACATACCCAGGAAGTAGGCAAAGATCATATTGTCTATGAAGATACTCTTTACAAATATGTCAACGAGGTTTTCCATTTTAGCGATTTTTTTTTAGTTTTCTTCAATGAGCTTCCTGTTCCTGCTTCTTTGCACCCAGATAATTACTCCCACCGTAACCAATGCCATAGGAGGCAGGATCATAAGTCCGTTGTTGGCATAACCGGCTTCATAAAAAGCTTCCGGCATCACCTGGTAACCCCAGAGCGTTCCGGCACCCATCAGCTCCCTGAAAAATGCTACTATAATCAGGATGACGCCATATCCGGCAGCATTTCCGATCCCATCCAGAAACGAAGGCCAGACTTTGTTACCCATGGCAAATGCTTCAAGTCGTCCCATAATGATACAGTTTGTTATGATCAACCCGACAAAAACAGAAAGCTGTTTGCTTACATCGTAGGCGAAAGCCGACAGAATCTCATCGACGAGTATCACCATAGTGGCAATTACGGTTAATTGAACGATTATCCTGATTCTTGGAGGAATCATCTTTCTGAGCAACGATATTACAACATTGGAAACGCCCATTACTGCAACTACCGATATTGCCATGACCACAGATGGTTTAAGCTGCACGGTTATCGCAAGTGCAGAACAAATACCCAATACCTGAACCGTAATGGGATTGTTATCGTTAAGGGGTTCCTTTAACAGTTTTAAATTCTTGGTTGAGAATAAGGGTTCCTTTTCACTCATAATCTTTTGCTTTAATTCATTCGTTGTTTAAAAAACGGGATATAAGGACTCAGACAATCTTCGAGCATATCCTGAAGACCGTTACTGGTTATGGTACCTCCGGATACAGCATCCACACTATGAGGATCATTCGGGTCGGCTCCTCCCTTCACGACCTTGATACTGGTAAATTCTCCCTGCTCGTTAAAGATCTTTTTGCCTTCAAATTCGGCCTGGAACCAACCTTCGTTAATCTCAGCACCGAGTCCCGGAGTTTCTTTGGAATGATCGAAAACCGTACCGGCAATGGTGGTAAGATCCTCCTTAATTGCCACATACCCCCATATGGGTCCCCACAGACCTTTGCCCCGCACAGGAATAATATAGTTTTTTTCATTCTCGGTGGTTTCAAAAACAAAAACGGGAAGATTTCTTTCTTCTGCGGGTTTGTCAATTTCTGCCTTAAGGTCCTTGGTGATTTCAAATGCATCCAGGCCTTCCTGAACCTCACCTTCGGAATTCAATACAAAGCTCTCGCTTATAAAGTTGGAGAATCTTTCCTCAATGAAAATATCCCTGTTGCGGACTGTATCCATTCCTTCGGTCATATTCACAGATCTGAGAATATCCGTCTTTTTTTCAAGTTCAACATTCCTTTCCTGCAGGGGTTTGAGCTCTTCAGCAACAAAGGAGAGCAGAGCTGCAACTATGATAACCATTGCTGAGGAAAAGATAAAAATGTAGAGGTTACTGAAATTCTTCATGATGTTTTGGGTTATGCAGTTACTCTGACTCTTTTAAGTCGTTTTTTAATATTGGCTTCTATCACATAGTGATCAATGAGAGGGGCAAACACATTCATAAGGAGGATGGCCAGCATCACTCCTTCGGGATATGCAGGATTAAGCACCCTTATTAATATTGCCAGGAATCCAATCAGGAAACCATAGATCCATTTGCCTTTCTCGGTTTGCGCCGCTGTAACGGGATCTGTCGCCATGTAGACCGCACCAAAAGCAAATCCACCCAGGATCAGTTGCTCCCAGAATGGGATCTGCATAAAGGGATTAACGGCGAAAACATTTAATAAAATACCCATGGCCGCTCCTCCGGCAAAGGTTGAAAGAATTATTTTCCAACTGCCCACTCCTGTAAAAATCAGGATAAAAGCGCCCAGTAATATGGCAAGGGTTGAAGTCTCTCCAATGGAACCTGGAATGGTTCCGATAAACATATCCATTGTGGTGTAGGTATTGCCAAGGCCGTTGGTGAAAGTTTCACCACCCACAGCAGCCTGACCGAGTATGGTGGCACCGGAATAGGCATCCAGAATCCCTTCACCCGATTTTAATCCGGAAACCCAAACGAGGTCTCCCGACATTTCGCTGGGATAGGCAAAAAACAGGAAGGCTCTGGCGGTTAAAGCCGGATTTAAAATATTCATTCCGGTTCCCCCGAATACTTCCTTGCCAATTATCACCGCAAAGGCAGTGGATACGGCAACCATCCATAAAGGTACATCAACCGGCATAATAAGCGGGATCAACATTCCGCTTACCAGGAAACCCTCGTTTACTTCATGCCCCCGGATCTGTGCAAAAATAAATTCCAAGGCCAGACCGGTAACATAAGATACAACGATGATAGGAAGAATCCGGATGAGTCCGTAGAGCATCTTTGTCCATAAATCCGCATTCTCTCCAATGGCTATAAAATGCTGATGGCCGGCATTCCAGATACCGAATAACAGGGTCGGAACCATTGCAAAAACTACCATGGACATGGTCCTTTTCATGTCTATTTTGTCACGAATATGAGTACCCCTGCGGGTTACCTTATTCGGAACAAAAAGGAAGGTCTCGAATGCATCAAAAGTAGAATGAAGTTTTTCGAAGCGACCCCCTTTTTCAAATTGAGGCTTGATCTTATCAATATATTTTCTTAATCCTTTCATCACAAAGATTTGAATTTCATTGTTATTTTTAACGTGAACGGGCCATCCAACTATTCGGTCTCCTTCTTCATAAGGTCAAGACCGGTTCTTAAAATGTGCTGCACATCGGTTTTACTGGTGCAAACGAATTCACAAAGTGCCATATCTTCCTCTGCAACCTCATAAATACCCAGTTTCTCCATCATATCTATGTCTTCCACGAGGATTGATTTCAGGAGCTGTACCGGGTAAATATTCATCGGAAAAACTTTCTCGTATTGACCCGTCATGACAAATGCGCGCTTACCACCCTTTAGATTCGTATCGAGACGGTACTCTTTATCAGGCTGCAACCATGAAAAGAAGGTTCTCGATGTACTGAATTCATTAAACCCGGGGGTTGCCCATCCCAGAAACTCGTAATGATCCCCTTCGGGAATTACGGTTATCTGATTATCGTAAAACCCAAGGTAGCCGTTTCGGGAAATTGCAGTGCCGGTAAGTACATTGCCGGTAATGTAACGGTTGTTATCCCCTTTAATATTATCCCGGATAAGATTGGATATACAGGCTCCCCTGATCATTTTGTAATATACCGGCTTTATCACCTCTGATCCGGTAAGGGCAACAAAAGCAGAATTGTCCACTTTACCGTCCATAAAAAACTTTCCCGTTCGTATCACATCCATGGGACGAATATACCATACATACTCTCCCTTGTTCACCGGGTCAATATGATGAATCTGAACCCCCACATTTCCTGAGGGATGGGGCCCATTAAAATAATGCAATTCCACTCCTTTAGCCCTGCTGTAGGTTTTTGACGAAGGATAATCTGCATTAAGACTGAGGTGAATCTTACCTTCGGTCAAACGGGAAAGTACATCAATTCCCTTTTGAAACTCCTTTTCAAAATCTTTTACCAGAAAATCAACATCCGGTGCAAGCGGGGAACTATCGAAACCGGAAATAAATATCGCTTTGGGTTTCTTTGCCGGATTGGCAATAACAGCATAAGGACGCTGCTGAATGGTTGGCCACATCCCACTCTCAAGTAACAAACGGATAATCTCCTCTCTGCCCAAGGAGAAAGGTTCACCAACCTTGTACTCAATAAAATCATCCTGGGGATCCGGCTCTACAACGACTTCAAGAATCTTCCTGCGCTCTCCTCTGTTAATGGCACTAACTTTACCCGACACAGGAGAGGTAAACTTTACATCAGGATTGTACTTGTCAAAAAAGAGTACCGATCCAACCTTAACCTCATCCCCGGGTTTCGCAACCAGTTTGGGCATTATACCCTGAAAGTCGGTAGGTTTAACAGCGTAGGAGGTTGCTCTTTCAGCTCTCATGTAGATTTTATCCGCTTTTCCTTGTAGCTTAATATCAAGACCCTTCCTCAGCTTAATAGTTTCCGGCATAATTTTTATTGTTATTTTAAAAACTGAAGCAAAAATACAGATTTTTACTTAGTTTGAACATGAATTAATTGAGCATCTGCAAAGATATAGATTTATGAAAGTATATATATTTCTGCTTTTGTTAATTTTAAGCCAATGTTCCACAACATAAATAGGGACATTCTGTTATTTAAATAACGCTATATCAATAACAATCAATGAAAAAATCTGTTCGAAAAAAACCGGTTTTCCTGCCCTTGCTTTCAATGTTGATCTCTCTTCTGGCTTCTGGTGGGATCAAGGCACAATTCTTTCCCGGCGATACTCTCAGTGAAAATATATTTAAGGATAATATTCGGTCAGTCCTTTTGTTCAGGGAGGGCTGGCGTTTAAGTTATCCCATAATCGACTTAAGGGGAGAAACAGGTCTCATACTCAAGTTCGATGATCTCAGTCAGGAAATCCGAAACTATAACTATAAAATTATTCATTGTGATTCTGAATGGAAGCCCACACCGCTTCCGGAAAGTGAATTCATCGAAGGTAGTCTCCAGAACCAGATTGAAGAATACGAGTATTCTTTTAATACCTACACAAGTTATATAAATTATACCCTGAAGCTCCCCAACCCCGATGTAAAATTCAGGATTTCGGGCAACTATGCTCTGGTTGTCTATGAGAATTTTGATGAAAATGACCTGGTTCTGATCAAAAAGTTCATGGTAGCTGAAAAAATCATGAATGTGGATGTTAACATTCAAAGACCCGTGATGTCTATTTACAGGGATATAGGACACCAGATCAACTTCCGGGTTGGTTATGGATCATTCAGAATTGAAGATCCTTTCAATGACATCAAGGTGAGAATACTCCAAAATGGAAGATGGGACAATTCCATAGACGATCTGAAACCTTTGTTCGACCGTAACGGGGTTATGGATTACGACTATCAAATGGAAAATGTATTTATGGCTGGGCGGGAATTCCGATGGTTTGATATTAAAAGCATGAGGTATAAATCCCCCTATATTCGAAATATTGAGTTTGAAAACGATCGTTTTCATGTTCAGCTTTTTCCCGATGAACCCAGGGATAACAAGCCTTATTTTTTTGAAGATGATCTAAACGGCAAGTTTTTCATTGAAATACAGGAAGAGAAGAACAGCGACACAGATGCCGATTATGTGAATGTTTATTTTGACCTTCCCTGGGCAGAACCCCTTGTAGATGGTGATTTTTACGTTTTTGGCGGAATCACGAACTGGCAGTTGAATGAGAAAAATCGTATGATTTATGATTTTGAGTCCAAAACTTATCATTTAACCCTCACTCTTAAGCAGGGGTACTATAATTACCAGATCGCCTATGCCCCAACCGGTTCTGAAAAAGCAGACCTGGGATTTGTGGAAGGTAATTATTATGAGACGGAGAATGATTATATAATTCTGGTTTATTTTTACGGTACAACCTCACGATATGAAAGAATCGTTGGGTATCAGATTGCAAACTCCCTGAGAAGGGACTAAACTTTCACAGACCTATATCATCAGATATTTCTTTCATGGCATCCACGGAGATCCGGATAAAATCATCAAGGGGGATTCCCGCCTTTTCGCATTCCATAATAATGTCGCGATCAACCGAAGCTGCAAAAGCCTTTTCCTTCATTCGCTTCCGGATAGACTTATACTTTACGTTTTCAATCTTTTTCTCGGGATAAACAAGGGTAGTTGCAAATATCAACCCGGTAATGGTTTCACCTGCAGCCAGGACATGATGAAACCTGGAGGTCCTCTCCCCCGACCCGTTCATTTCATTGTGAAGCACGATGGCTTCAAGGATCTCTTCATCCAGTCCTTCTTTCCTGAGGATCTCTAAGGTTTTATGTCCGTGTTTTTCCGGTTCTCCGGCGGTGATCTCAACATCCAGATCATGCAGCAATCCGGCTAATCCGTACTTATTCTCATCTTCGTTGAGCTCTCTGGCTGCTGCACGCAAAACGGCTTCCGAGCTGAGGCAATGACTGATCATTTTATCCGATTGGATATATTGGTGTAAGAGATCCAAAGCTTTCTTTCTATGCATGGCGATCGGGATTTTTAATCTCCGGAAATTATTAATTTTGCGGAACTTTAAAAACAAGGGATATGATTATAAGGAAAGAAACAAGCATTGATGACCTGGTAACCACATTGCCAGCAGCCGTAAAATACCTTTCAGAAAAAGGGATTAAATGCATTGCCTGTGGTGAACCGGTTTGGGGAACCCTCGAAGAAGCAGCAAGGGAAAAAGGATTTGATGAGGATGAAATCAGTGCTTTTGTGCGTGATCTCAATAAATTGCATGATCAGTTCGATAAGTAAAGGAAAAACCAGGCAATCCCCATCCCTGTTAACAGGATGAAAAGCAGGGTAAATCCAAGTAAGGGCTGATTCCTATCCTTTTCTCTGAATTTATGGAATAATTGTCTAAGGTAAGTGGGTTTACTGTCCTCCCCCAGAGAATAAAGCTCAAAATAGAGATTCCCAAGATAGGAGATGAAAACCGCCAGGATGAGTCCCCCAAGCAGCGAAGCCCAAATAGCCGAGAAAAGAAATACCAGGGGCAGTTGTTTTACCAGATTTTTGGAACTTTCCAACCGGGCAGTCTCTCTGAAAATATCCTGTTGTCTCGATAATTTCCAAATGTTGAATTCTTCAATCTTTTGTTGCAGGTTTTGTTTCCTCAGGTCGGCTCTTATCTTGCTTATGGAATCGGTTTTGGCCTCTAAAAGGGAGATTTCATTTTTCAGGGAGTCAACATCCTGATTGAACATCCTTTCGGATCTTCTGATATTCTCTAGGGATGAATCAATATTGGCAGATAACCACTGATTTCGTTTCATTTCCTCCTTAATTCCTCTGAAACCGGAAATAAAATTGAAAGGATATTCTCTATAGTATCTCAATTGGTCGGTTCTGGCCCCTATCCGGTATGCTTCAATCCCTTCAGCCTTCTTCTCCTTTTGGACCATGGAGTTGATACGGGTATCCAGAACGGTATTTTTTATATTGATGCTGATCCATCCGGCGGTAATCATAATAATTGCAGGGAGAAGCATAAGGAAAACACCAAAAACCAGAGCAGGAACATGGGCAAAAAGGTATCGTAGGAATTTCCTACCGATGATTCCAAGGAAATAAAGGGAGGAGGAAAGATTGTTCTCATGCTTTCGGTCCTGCAAAATATAGGGAGGAATAAGAAACTTGGAAAATAGCAGTATAACTGCCATAAATAGAATTACAATACTGATAAGCGTTCCTATGTTCAGGCTAATCCCCAGCAGACTGAATCCCACGTCGGGTATCCATCCCAGCATGTAAAGTAAAATCTGAAGCACAAGCAATACCACCAGGGAAGAAAGATAAAAAAGGACAGCTCTGACAGATTCCATCCCTCTGGAAAAAAGTTTTCTTACCCGCTTGTAGGAGGTAATCTGGTTGTCTCTCTGGCGAAGAGCGCCGATTTCGGTATATGCCCAGGTAAGGGGAAGCAGAGCAAAGGCCAACCCGACATAGATCAGAGGGTAAACTTCAATAATCACTGCCGTTCCATAAAAAATCAAAAGGATGAACAAGGCAAGGAAAGCTCCCCTGAAAGCGATCCTGAGGAAAAGCCAGTAAAAGGCAAGCTTTGTGTTATGGAAAGTACAACGGTAAATCCACCAGGGCCATCTTAAAAAATAATGAATGAAGCTCCTGAATACAATTACCAAGGGTGGAACAAACAGACCCAGAAACCAGATCACGGCATGAAAAACCCAGAAAAGAACTTCTCTTACCAGTAACAATGCATCGGTAAAGAAACGAAAAAGGACCAAAACCCCATTAAGTATCCAGATTACAAGATCAAAAACCAGCCCAAGAAAAATAACCGGGTATTTTAGTAATAACCATATGCCTCCCTTTCGGCTCAGAAATTCGTTCCCTGTTTCCAGTCCGAAAAGATAATCGGGTTTACGATTTTGAGTCCGGTAATCAAGAGCCGACAAGAGTAGAAGGGCCCCGGGCAATAGCAATACTAAAGAAACAAGCGGAATAAGGAAATAAAAAATCCCGGCAACGATCAACAAAGAAAGGAAGTTGTTCAGGCTACGTGCAAGTTCTGTTTTCATCCCGTAGGAAGCAATGGTGTGTTAGTAAACAGTCTGGTTGATTTTTTTCTTGAAACCAACTTATCCTGTAAAGATATTTCAATTATAAGAACCTGCCAACAGATAGTTTTGAACATAGTCCTCCACCCCTCTTTCGAGAGTCGTAAACTCACCTGGATACCCAGCCGTTTTGAGTTTTCCCATGGTCGCCTCGGTAAAGTACTGGTACTTATCCCGGATGTCTTCCGGGGTATCGATAAAATGAATAACAGGCTTTCTGTCCATAGCTTGGAAGACCCCACTGACCAGATCCAGAAACGTACGTGCCTTTCCGGTTCCGAGATTATAGATCCCCGGATTTTTCCGGGTTTCCATCATCCAAAACATCACATCAATTACGTCCTTAACATAAATGAAATCGCGCAACTGTTCCCCGTCCTTATATTGTTCATTATGGGAGCGGAACAAATTCATTTCCCCTTTCTCACGGATCTGATTGAATGCATGAAAAACAACCGACGCCATCCGGCCTTTATGGTACTCATTCGGGCCATAAACATTGAAGAATTTAAGACCTGCCCAGAAAAAGGGAAATTTTTCCTGTTTAAGTACCCATTTATCAAATTCATTCTTGGAGCGCCCGTACTCATTGAGAGGCTTAAGAACCGGAATAATATCGTGATCATCCTTATATCCCAATTCTCCTTCACCGTAGGTTGCGGCAGAAGAAGCATAAACCAGTGGGATCCCAAATTCGGTGCAGATTTTCCAGACTGTTTTTGAGTAATCCAAATTCAGTTCGTTAAAGATCTCCCTGCGCGGTTCGGTGGTATCTGTCCTGGCACCCAGGTGAAACACAAATTCGATCTGACGTTGATTTTCCCTGAGCCAATGGGGAAAATCCATTCGTTTAATCAGGGAAGCGAAGGTCTTATTCCGAAAATTCTTTTCTTTTTCATTCCTGCTGAAATCATCTACAAGAATAAGGTCCTTATATCCTTCCTCATTAAGTCTGCTAACCATATTGGATCCTATAAATCCGGCTGCTCCAGTAATTACTATCATATGCGGTTCTGTTTCGAATTCGTAAAAAACCATTCTTTATCGGTTATGTTGAAGACCCCGCTTTTCAACCCCTGCTCGTATAAAAAATTCACGGCTTCTCTGCCTTCCTCCCCCAGCTCAAGCGAAAAAGAATTTACATAAAGATCAATATGCTGATGAATAACTTCGTCTGAAAGCTCCCGGGAAAATTTTTTGATCCAGTCGAGTGGGACTCTGGGATTCTGGAAGGCGAATTGTATACTTTCCCTTATGTGCTTCTCTACCTGTGTCGTTAACTCATCTCCCATCTCCCGCAAAGCGACAATGCAACCCAGGGGAACAGGCAAATGGCAGGCATCTTCCCATTTCTCCCCAAGATCATCCACAAGCTTTAATCCTTTGGATAAATAGGTAAACCTGCTTTCATGTATGAGCAATCCGGCATCTGCTTCATCGGAAAGTACTGCTTCTTCAATTTCGGAAAAAAGGTAAGTTCGTTTTTTACGGGCATCGGGATAAAAATTCTGTAACAAAAAATTGGCCGTGGTCATTTCCCCGGGTATCGCAATCAGGGCATCAAAAAGTTCATCAGGATAGATCCGCCGTTTGCTTACCACCAGAGGACCGTTCCTGAATCCAAGGGCGCTTCCGGCATTCAGAATTCTATATCGATCCGATACTTCGGGAAATGCTGCATAACTGATCTTGGATAAAAGTAAATTTCCATCGAGCACCCTTCGATTAAGATCTTCGATATCAGACATTTCAATCTCATATTCGAGTCCGCCGGTATCAATGAGACCATGTACAAGGGCGAAAAACATAAAGGTATCGTTGGGACAAGGGGAAAAGCCCAGTTGTATTTTTTTCTTAGTCATGCCTTAAGAGATCCTTTAAAAAACTTGTCAGGGCCCTCATGGCAACTGGAATATCCCAGGATGCCAGATCTCTTTTCCCAACCCGGTTGGAAACCGCCCTGATCTGTACAAAGTTAGTATTTTCCATACGGCATACATAAAAAAACCCGGCACCCTCCATACTTTCAACAACCGGATTGTATAATTCTTTCCAAAGAGATGCCGTCTCCTCCGTACCGGTAACCCTCATAACGCTGATTCCCCGAACCGCTTGCAGTTTGTCGAAAAAATGCGAATAGGGTCCGGGTGAATTCACAATGAACCCATTCTCAAAAGGAAATTCATCGGGATCCAGCAAACCCAATTCCCCGGCCCTGAGAAACCTGCCCTGATCCTCTGCCCCAAAATCTGCAAAGCAATCCTCTCTCACATTTACCAGAGATCCGTTTTTCAGGTCTTTGGAAAAACTGCCACAAATACCTGCATTGATTACCAGATCGTAGGTACTCCTGCTTAGAATTTGCCCCAGCCGGTAAACAAGGGGAAACAATCCGGGCCCCGGACAAAGAAAATCACATTGAACCCCCGGAAGAGAGGAATAGTAAAGACCCCTTTCCAAACTTTTCCGGATGAGGAGTGTTTCTTCCATTAGATTAAGCTCAGTGATCGAACTGACTACAATCAGGATGCGGGGAGGGGAATTGCTGCTGTTTGACATAAAATACCGTTTGGACTGGCAAAACCGGTTCAAATTTAGTACATTATCCTTCGAATGCGAAAATCTTCCTTCCCTTTGTCCAATTACATATTGAAAACAATTAAAAACAATGGTACTCGTAACAAGACGCGAACGTTTCAGCGCTGCACACAGGCTATTCAATGAAAACTGGTCGGATAAAAGGAATTCCGAAATTTTCGGAGCATGTTCCAATCCCAAATGGCATGGACACAACTATACAATGTGGGTTACGGTAAAAGGAGAAATAGATCCTCAGACCGGTTATGTCTGTGACCTGAAAAAACTTGGGCAACTTATTAAAAAAGAAATAATTGAAAAAGTGGATCATAAAAATCTCAATCTTGAGGTTGATTTTCTCTCTGATACCATAATCAGCACGGAAAACCTGGTTGTCAAAATTTGGGAACAACTCATTCCCGGAGTAAAAGAATTGGGTGTGGAACTTCATAAGATCCGCATAGATGAAACTGAAAATAATTTTGTCGAGTATTATGGGGAATAACTCCCGCTTATTCGCTTAATTTGCAAGTTTTTCCAGTCTCATTGCCAAATGTTACCCTGCCAGATTTACCGCAGGTCAAAGAATATATACATGAAAATAGAATCACGAAACCCGGAAAATGGAAATGGCAACGGTTTTGAAGAAGTAACCCGATTTGATAAAGGGGTTACCGAAGAAATATCTGCCAGGTATAAAGATATTTTGTCCTTCCTTGGAGAAAATCCTCAAAGAGAAGGCCTCGAAAAAACTCCGGAAAGGGTAGCCAAAGCTTTACAGTATCTTACCAAGGGTTATGGAATCGACCCTGTTCAGATCCTGAAATCCGCTCTTTTCAAAGAGGAGTACAAGGAGATTGTAATGGTAAAGGATATTGAACTTTTTTCCCTTTGTGAGCATCACCTGTTGCCCTTTTATGGAAAGGTCCACATAGCCTATATTCCCAATGGGGTAATTACCGGACTTAGCAAACTGGCCAGGGTTACCGAGGCTTTTGCCCGAAGATTACAAGTCCAGGAAAGATTAACCATTCAGATCCGCGATTGCATTGATCAGACTCTCAGTCCTCTGGGGGTTGCAGTGGTTATTGAAGCAAGACATATGTGCATGGTAATGAGAGGTGTACAAAAATCTACTTCCGTCACCACCACCTCGGCTTTTACCGGTGAGTTTTTAACCAATGGAGACACAAGAGAGGAGTTCTTTCACCTTATCGGCTCAAGGCTTTCCTGAATTTCAATCTTATTCTGCAAGACCATTCATTCTTTCAGTTTACACAAATTTTACTTTAAATAGTAAATTATTAGATTTCTACTGACTATTTTTGCCTCAAACTAAAAAAAAAGGAACTAAGTATGAAGGCTTTTGTTTTTCCCGGCCAGGGAGCCCAGTTTTCAGGAATGGGCAAAGAATTATATGAAGGAAGTGAAAATATTAAGAATAAATTTGATCAGGCCAATGAGATTCTGGGGTTCCGCATCACCGATCTGATGTTTGAAGGAACAGATGAGGATCTCAGGCAAACCCGGGTTACACAGCCCGCCATCTTTCTACATTCTGTTCTTTTAGCCGAAAGTTTGGGTTCAGAATTCACCCCAGATATGGTTGCGGGTCATTCACTGGGGGAGTTTTCTGCCCTGGTTGCGAACAGATCTCTCAGTTTTGAAGACGGCCTAAAGCTGGTTTATAATAGAGCCTTGGCCATGCAGAAAGCCTGTGAGGCTGAGCCTTCAACCATGGCAGCAATCATCGGACTGGAGGATGAGGTTGTGGAAAGAGCCTGTAAAGAAATTGATGAAGTTGTGGTACCCGCCAATTATAACAGTCCCGGTCAGATTGTGATCTCCGGTTCGGTTAAAGGTATTGACCTGGCCATTGAGAAGCTGAGTGCTGCCGGTGCTAAAAGAGCCATAAAGCTTTCAGTGGGAGGGGCTTTCCATTCTCCGCTTATGGAGCCTGCGCGAAAAGAGCTGGCCGAAGCCATAAATTCAACTCACTTCAGCCAACCGGTTTGTCCTGTCTTTCAGAATACCGATGCTGCCCCCTCCGAAAATCCGGAGGTAATTAAATCAAAGCTGATTGACCAGTTAACCAGTCCGGTACGATGGACACAGATCGTAAGGGCCATGATCGAAGCAGGAGCAGTTTCTTTTACTGAAGTGGGTCCGGGAAATGTCCTTCAGGGGCTGATACGGAAGGTAGACCGGAGTGTTGAAGTATCAGGTATTTAAGTACATATAGGATTATATCATAAACAAAATCACTCTCCGGCCTTGTAAAAATCCAGCTTTATGAAAGTTTTAAAATTCGGCGGTTCCTCGGTTGGCTCCCCTTCCAGCATCAGAAATGTAATCAAAATTGTTGAGGAGCAATCAGGCCCCATAGTCGTTGTGGTCTCCGCTTTCAGAGGGGTAACCGATCAGATCATTGAAATGAGCCGGAATGCCTCCGAGGGCAGGGAAGAGTATAAAGACGATCTTTTCAAAATGAGGAAAAGGCACCTCGAAGCCGTGGAAGAACTTCTGATCCCTGAAAAAAAAGAGGCCTGTATTAATCATATTAACACCCTCTTCGATGAAATGGAAGATCTGCTTTACGGGGTGTACCTTGTAAGGGACCTCGCCCTAAAAACACAGGACCACCTGCTTAGTTTTGGTGAAAGACTTTCTTCCTTCATTATAAGCAATTCTTTCTCCTCCGCCAGATGCATAGATGCAAGGAATTTCATAAAAACGGACAATACTCACGGCAAAGCCAACGTGAATTTCGGGCTGACAAACACTTCAATCAGGGAATCTCTGAGAAACCTGGAATCCATAGCGGTAATTCCCGGATTCATCGCATCAAACGAAAAAGGGCAGATCACCACACTGGGTCGTGGGGGATCTGATTATACAGCAGCCATTATTGCTGCAGCCCTGAATGCGGAGGCACTGGAAATCTGGACAGATGTAGATGGATTCATGACGGCCGATCCGCGTATGGTAAGCAAAGCCTATGTGATCAGCAGCCTCAGCTATTCCGAAGCTCTCGAGTTATCTCACTTCGGTGCCAAAGTTCTCTATACACCCACTCTCCATCCCGCTTACAAAAAGAATATTCCGATCACCATACGGAATACCTTCAATCCGGCTGCAAAAGGAACTCTGATCAGCCAGTCGGGCGAGAATTTTTCAGAAAGTCCCATTAAGGGAATCTCTTCCATTGACAACATAGATCTGATCACTCTCCAGGGAAGTGGTCTCCCCGGGGTCACAGGAATTTCCATGCGGCTTTTTTCTGCCCTTGCCTCCAGGGAAGTGAATATTATTCTGATCACACAGGCATCCTCAGAATACTCCATAAGTTTTGCCATCGATCCTTCCGATACCGAAAAAGCAGTTAAGGCCATTCGTGAAGAGTTCAGCATAGAACTGGAGATCAAAAATATAATTGACCTTGAGGTTGAAAGGGCCCTCTCCATAATTGCCATAGTCGGGGAAAAAATGAGAAATACCCCCGGAATATCAGCAAATCTGTTCATCTCCCTGGGAAGGAACGGTATTTCGGTTATTGCAACTGCACAAGGATCATCTGAAAGAAATATCTCTGTGGTGATCCAACAAGAACAGTTGAGAAAATCACTGAATGTGATCCATGAAGGATTCTTCCTTTCCCATTACAAAGACCTTCACCTTTACCTGGCAGGAACAGGAACTGTCGGAAAGGACCTCATTGCCCAGATCAAACAACAATCCTCACATTTGATGAGGGATCATAACCTTAACATTAAGATAATTGGGATCACTAATTCCCGGAAAATGCTTTTGGACGAGGAAGGAATAGACCTCGACAATTATCAGGCCGTCCTCGACCAGGGTGAAAAGGCGGATCTGGAGAAATTTCTGGCCGAAATGAAAAGACTCAATCTCAGGAACCAGGTCTTTATCGATTGTACAGCCAGTGAGTATGTATCCTCCTTTTATGGAAGATTGTTTGATCAGTATGTCTCTGTAGTGACTGCAAATAAGATCGCCTGCTCTTCGTCTTACAGCCTTTACCATGAACTTAAAATGAAATCCCGCAAAAAAGGTGTCAAGTTCAGCTTCGAGACCAATGCCGGTGCAGGTCTTCCAATTATCAATACCATCAATGACCTGATCCGGAGCGGTGACAGGATCCTGGCGCTTGATGCAGTTCTATCTGGTACTCTCAACTTCATATTTAATACCCTTTCAGGCGAAATAAAACTCAGCAGGGCTGTTGAACTGGCCAAAGAAAATGGTTTTTCCGAACCGGATCCGAGAATTGACCTGAGTGGCAAGGATGTTATGCGAAAGCTCCTGATACTTTCCAGGGAGTCCGGTTATAAAATGGAAGAGGAGGATGTTGAAATGAAATCTTTCCTGCCGGAAAAATGTTTCTCGGGCGACCAGGATAATTTTTGGAAAGAGATCCGGCTGCTGGATGAAGAATTTGAAGAAAAAAGAAAGGTTCTGGAAAAGAAACAAAAAAGATGGAGGTTCGTTGCAAGCCTTAGCGAAGGGAAGGGCAAAGTAGAGCTTTTAGAGGTAGATCCGGCTCATCCGGCGTATGAGCTTGCTGCCAGCAATAATATTGTGCTGATTACAACGGAACGATATCGCGAAGAACCCATGGTGATCCGCGGATACGGAGCAGGCGCCGCAGTAACCGCAGCAGGCATCTTTGCGGATATAATTCGAATTGCCAACGTGTAAAACAAGGAAAATGATCAAGGCAGTGATTTTTGATATGGACGGTCTTCTCATCAATACCGAGCCCTACTGGCAGAAAACGGAAAGAGAGATCTTTTCTGGTCTTCTTGAAATGGAGATAGATGAAGAAATGCAACAGGCAACTTTTGGGATGAGGACCGATGAACAGATCCATTACTGGTACCACCACAGGCCCTGGCCAAATCCAGATTTCAAAAAAATTGAAAGAATATACAACCAAAAAATTCTGAAGTTCTTTCTCGAGGAAGCCGAACTTATGCCCGGAGCCGAATACATCCTTGATTTCTTCAGGAATACGGGGTTAAATATGGCACTCGCATCCTCCTCTTCCATGGAACTTATTGAAACTTTTGTCGACCGGTTTAATCTCAGATCCTTTTTTTCATTACTAAACACAGCAGAAACAGAGGAATATGGTAAGCCCCACCCGGCGGTCTATATAACCACCGCCAGCATTTTGAGTGTTCATCCTTCCCGGTGCCTGGCCTTTGAGGACTCCCTTAACGGAGTTATTGCAGCCAGAGCCGCTACCATGAAAGTAGTAGCGGTACCGGATCCTGCCCATAAAGATCTGCCTGGTTACGGGATTGCCAATATGAAACTTTCCAGTCTAACTCAGTTTGGGAATGAACAATTGAACCTGTTCCTGAACAACCAAAGATAAGTATGCTTAAATCAGTTACCATATACGCACCGGCAACCGTTTCCAATATAGGCCCAGGATTTGACCTTATGGGATTTGCCCTCGATGAGCCTGGCGATATACTGGAAATTAAACCGAATCAGGAATCCAAGCTTCGCATTGTGAATAAGTCCGGGGTCAGTCTACCTGAAAATCCGGAACTGAATGTGGCTGCGGTGGCCGTAAGTGCCCTTTTGAAAGAGCTTGGATCCAAACAGGGATTTGATCTAATTTTTCGTGAAAAAATCAATCCCGGATCAGGTATAGGCTCAAGTGCCGCCAGTTGTGCCGCAGCGGTCTTTGGAGTGAATATCCTGTTGAGTGGCGGATTGAGTCCCATGGAATTAATCCCCTGTGCACTTGCCGGTGAGTTTATTGCAAGTGGCAGTACCCATGCTGATAATATCGCTCCTGCACTGCTTGGGAATATCGTTTTGATCCGAAGTTATGATCCATTCGATATAATCAGACTAAATGCTCCTGAAAAGCTGTATTGTACCCTTGTTCATCCCCAAATAGAAATTCAAACTAAAGAAAGCAGGAAGCTGATTCCGGAAAAAATCTCCGTGAAAGACGCCCTTGTGCAGGCGGGAAATCTTGCTTCTCTGGTTACGGGATTTCTTCAATCAGATTTTAACCGGATTGAAAGTTCAGTTGAAGATCGGATTGCAGAGCCTGTAAGAGCAGAAATGATCCCAGGATACAGGGATCTCAAGAAAAAACTACGTTCATTTGGCTACAGAGCAGTAAATATTTCCGGTTCCGGCCCATCGGTATTTGCCCTGTCAGGTTCTGCGGAAGATGCCCGGATCATCGCAGAGCACATGAGCAGTCACTATACAGACCTCAATATTCCTAACCATACTTACGTCTCCCGGATCTCAAACTCAGGGACAAGAATCCTAACCTAAAATTGATAAGGTGAATTATTACAGCACAGCAGACCGAAATTACCGGGTAGATCTAACCGAAGCAGTAACCCGCAGCCTGGCCCCGGGCAAGGGACTCTATATGCCGGAGGTGATCCCTTTAATTCCGGATTCTTTTATGGATGAACAGGATAAACTTAGTTTTGAAGAACTATCGACCGTGTTGGCCGGATTATTCTTTGAGGAGGATCTACCCGGGGGTACCCTTGAACCTCTGGTAAAGGAGGCACTTAATTTCCCGGTACCACTGGTAGAGATCGATGAGGGATTTTACAGTCTTGAACTATTCCATGGTCCCACACTTGCATTTAAAGATGTCGGAGCCCGGTTTATGGCAAGAATGCTCGCTGCCCTCACCCCGGATGTGAATGGAGAGGTGCATGTTCTGGTAGCTACATCGGGCGATACCGGTGGTGCTGTGGCTAACGGCTTTTACCGAGTGGATGGGATAAGCGTACATGTTCTTTACCCTAAAGGACTGGTTAGCGAGATCCAGGAAAAGCAGTTTACCACCCTCGGTCAGAATATCCAAGCGATCGAGATCGAAGGAACATTTGATGATTGCCAGAATCTGGTAAAACAGGCTTTTTCCGATCCTGAATTAAAAACCGAGTTGTATCTGACCTCTGCCAATTCCATTAACCTCGCCAGGCTTTTACCACAGTCCTTTTATTATTTTAATGCTTTCAGACAAAGAAAGAATAAAGACAAAAAACTGGTTTTCAGCGTTCCAAGTGGCAATTTCGGAAATATTACCGCAGGATTGATTGCATGGAAAATGGGTCTTCCGGTGGATCATTTTATTGCTTCAACCAATATCAACGATGTTATTCCCGAATACCTTCTAAAGGGAAAGTTTACTCCCCGCCCCTCCCTTGCAACCATTGCCAATGCCATGGATGTGGGTAACCCTTCCAATTTTGAGAGAATGCTGGAAATTTTCGGTCATTCACATAAAGAAATGAGCCGGATGATCTCAGGTTATTCTTACGCTGATGATGAGATTCGAAAAGGAATTGCCGCGTGTATTGAAAAAACAGGCTACCTTCCTGATCCACATGGAGCAACAGCTTATCTGGCCGGGATGGAATATCGGAAAGACCATCCGGACAGCGAGATAATCTTTCTGGAAACCGCACATCCTGCAAAATTCCGGGAGAGCGTGGAAGAAGTTACCGGAACCGAAATAAATCTCCCGGAACAACTCAGGCAATACCTGACAAGGGAAAAAAAATCAACAGCCCTTCCAAACGATTACCAGGAATTCAGGAAATACCTCAGCCAGTTTATCTCCTGATCCTCATCAGAACATTCCCTGGTCAAGCATTGAATTGGCAACCTTCAGAAAACCGGCAATATTTGCACCTTTTACATAATCAACATATCCGTCTTCTTTCTTGCCGTACCTGACGCAGTTCTCATGAATGTTTGACATAATATGATGAAGTCTGCCATCCACTTCTTCTCTGCTCCAGTTAATCTTCATGGAATTCTGAGCCATCTCAAGACCCGAGGTTGCAACTCCTCCCGCGTTGGATGCCTTACCCGGAGCATAAAGGATCCGGTTATCATGCAATACCTCAATAGCTTCAGGTGTGCAGGGCATATTGGCACCTTCGGTTACACAAAGACAGCCATTTTTCACCAGATTTTCAGCATCCTCCTTGTTTAACTCATTCTGGGTGGCACAGGGAAGAGCAATATCACAGGGAACTTCCCAGGGGTGCTTGCCCTGTACAAACTCAACCCCTTCAAACTCATAGGAATAGGGCTTTACGATATCCTCATTGGTGGCCCTGAGCTCCAGCATATAATTGATTTTTTCACCGCTAACTCCTTCAGGATCATGAATATAACCATCAGGACCAGAAAGGGTAATTACCTTTCCTCCCAGCTCGGTGACTTTTAGGGCTGCACCCCAGGCAACATTGCCAAAACCCGAAATGGCCACTTTCTTATCCTTGAAAGTTTCACCGGCAGTTTTTAGCATTTCCTGAGCAAAGTATACGACTCCAAACCCCGTAGCTTCAGGCCTGATCAAAGATCCGCCCCAATTCAGTCCCTTTCCGGTAATAACTCCGGAATTCTCTCTGGCAAGCTTACGGTACATCCCATACAGATAACCTACCTCACGGCCTCCAACCCCAATATCCCCTGCCGGAACATCGGTATCAGGGCCGATAAGGTGCCATAATTCAAGCATAAACGACTGGCAAAAGCGCATAATCTCACGATTCGATTTCCCTTTGGGATCAAAATCGGATCCACCCTTGGCTCCACCCATGGGCAGGGAAGTGAGACTGTTTTTGAAAATCTGTTCAAACCCCAGGAATTTCAGGATGCTGAGATTCACACTGGGGTGAAATCGCAATCCACCCTTGTAAGGACCGATCGCATTATTAAACTGAACCCGAAATCCACGATTCACATGGATCTTTCCTTCATCATCCTCCCAGGGAACTTTGAAGATCAGGATCCGGTCCGGTTCAATTAATCGTTCAATAATCTGGGCCGATTCAAATTGGGGATTATCGTTGTATATTTCTTCGATCGATTCAAGAACTTCATGAACAGCCTGGTGATACTCAGCTTCACCGGGAGTTTTCTTGATTAGCTCATTCATTATATGATCTACATTCATAGCGATGAAATTTAATGGTTGTTTTTATGTAAGTATTCCTCTTTATTGGTATGTAAATTTGATTTTAAAAGTCATGATTTCCAAATTTTTATCCTCTATAATTATATGATTTTAAGCATGTTAAATACATGACTTTCATCATAATTAATTTGATAATTAAGGGTATACCGAAACCCCATGTTGCTGAGTATTATACTTATTAAGGTTCCGTTTTCTCCAGTCCTTTTCCTTCCTTAAAAATGACCGCCTTATTGGTTTTACCATTAATGACAATTTCCAGTTCCTTTTCAAAACGAATATGCCGCACCGTTCCCTCTTCAAAAATCGCATGCATGGAGTTAAGCCAGCTAAAATCGATAAACCCTTCCTTTTTATAAGCATTAACCGTAATGTAACCTACTCCGAAGGAGGTCAGGTTTTGAAAAAAATGGGTACCCTGACTTGGATCTATTCTGTAATTGTCGAGCCCGGACTCTACAATGATCCTAGCTTCGGTTATCTGCTGCCATTTGATGGGAATACCCAGCCATGGGTCGGAGGAACCCCATCGTCCCGGCCCGATCAGTACATAATTTCTTTTCTCCTCCCTCATTTTATCATTTAATTGTTCAATTTTATTTGCCAGTAAGGTGTTTCCGGAAGCATCGAACTTATCAGGATTGATGTAAATAATATCTTGAATACCAGTAAAAATACCATTGCCCAATCCGGAATCGGAAATAAGTATGGTATCTGCCGGATCTATGCTGTTCAAATGATAGCTTATGGTCTGATCATTGTCCACAATCGGCCTTATCTGAAGAAAATTAAAAACAGGAGGGGTATCCCTGGGAACATTCATCTCTACAGCAAACTCAATTTCAATGGGAAGGTTCATTTCCTTTTGCCCAATATCAAGCAAGGTCCTTAAAATCTCAGCCAGGGGAAAAACATCGTGATTTAGGATATTGGAGAAGGTAATGACTCTTTTTCCCTTATCCCATATTCCATCCCTGATCATGTTATTTTCAAAATCGAAAGTAGAAGCCACATGCTTTAGTGTATGGTCTTTCTCAGCTTCACCAATTCTGAGCTTGAAGAGGTTTACGGCATCATCCACCGAAGTTTTAAAACTATCACTCGAAAGATCAAGTGAATAAAAATACTTCTGTGTATCCTTCATCACCATTTCCGGAGAAGATAGTTGCAGCACTTTTTTCGGGTATCTTGGAGAAAATCGTAAGGATATTCCCCCGTCAACAATGTACTTCCCCAGACCGAAAGCAATGTTGGCAATGCCGTCTGTGGGCTTCTCGGGTTTTACAGGATAAAAATTGATTGACCTCGCAACCCCGGAAAAAGTAGGATAAAACCGGTCTCCATAAGTTGAACCACAAACCTCCTGAAGGATGATTCCCATTTTTTCTTCATCGATCACATTGGATGTAGCGGTCATATATGCTTTGCTGGACTTATAATAAACAGAGGCGTAAACAGATTTGATTGCATTGGTCAGCATTCGAATGGTAAGTGCATGATCTGTTTTCACATTAGGGATCATATAGGTCGAATACACACCGGCAAATGGTTGATAATGAGAGTCCTCAAGTTTGCTGGAGGAGCGAATTGCAATGGGATTTTCGATAACCGAAATAAAAGCATAAAGATCCTGGTGAACCCAGCCAGGCAGTTTTGCCCTCACAAAAGAATCAAGGATCTCCTCATCGGACCGGTCAGACAAGCCCACCTTATACAGGTCATTTACCTCCATGAATTCATCAAAAACATCGGTACTCAGCACCACGGTCCGTGGAATGGTGATAATCGCGTTCTTAAATTTATTATATAAGCGGTATTCCTTGATCACAAGATTGATAAAAGCCAGACCTCTGGCTTTCCCCCCAATGGAACCCTCACCAATTCTGGAAAATGCGAGATACTCATCAAAGCTGTTCTTATCGAATTTGGCAATAACCCCCCTCCCCTTACTAACCCTGAAGGATGAAATTGCTTCGTAGATATAGGATCTCACTTCCGAAATATTCTCGAAATCATCCTCTCTCAGGTATTTGAACAGTTGGGCTACCGGAAAAATGGCTCTGGCGTTCAACCATTTCGAGAAATCATTTTTGGATGCATGGTAGGAAAGCACTTTCTCGGGGACCCTCAGAATGAGATGCTGAAGGGACTGCAGATCGCTCGCGCGTGCTACCTCCCTCCCGGTGTCCGGATCCCTGAAAATAAACTCACCGAAAGCAAAATTCCGGATAATGAAATTCCTTAATTCAAGTGAAAGGGTTTTGGAGTATTTATGTATGAAACCTGCCCCGTAGGAATCAGCATATTCCTTATTATTCTTGTCTGAAGATTGCAAAAGTACCGGAATATTCGGATCCTCGCTCTTAACCAGCTCGCATAATTTCAACCCCATTTTTTCTTTATGATCCCGCTTGTTATTGACCTTAAAACTCACATCCGAAATGATCCCAAGGAGGTTATTCTTGTACTTGTGGAAAAGCGCAGCAGCCTCATCATAGGTTTTTGCCAGCAGAATTTTGGGTCTGCCCCGCATCCTCAACATTTTTTGATGCTCATTAAGGGCTTCTTTCATGAAATCCCTGGATTGTTTGAGCACGATCTTATAAAGCAGAGGAAGATAAACCGAAGTGTATCGGATGGAATCTTCTACGAGCAGTATGGCCTGAACCCCCACTTCATTTACATCGTGGTCCACATTCATGGAATCCTCAATCAGCTTGATTATGGCAAGCAAAAGATCCGCATTCCCCAGCCAGCAAAAAACATAGTCAATCGCACTCAGATCTTCATTCTGAAGCTTCATAGAAACTTCCCGGTTAAAATGAGTCAGAACAACAATGGGAGTGTCAGGGTACCCTTTTTTCAGCTCCTTGGCCAGTTCAAATGTATTAACATCACCAATGTTCAACATCTCAATGATCAGATCGATATCTCCCTTGCTTAATATCCTCAAAGCTGCAGCTGCAGTGCTTGCCTTTATAAAAACCGGAGGGTAACGCAGGTTAAGTGATACATACTCATTGAAGATCTGTTCATCTATTCTGCCATCCTCTTCCAGCATGAAAAAATCGTAACTACTGCTTATGATTAATACCTTTCTGATCCTTTTTTGCATCAATCCTCCGAATTCGGTAAGACTGAAATCAACCGAAAGAGCATCAAAAAAATTATCACGGGTATGAAGTGGATCTGTCATAATTCATTCATTATTCAATACTCCGGCAACTGAATTTATGGATAATGGCGATTCGTTTCTTCCCATCCATAACCACACAAACCGGTTCATCAAAGCGTACATGTCTGACGTAACCCGTTTCTTCAATCACTTTTTGTTCCTTCAGTGCATTATAATCTATAAACTCATCACTGGAATTATGCTGAATGGAAAAATAACCCACATTCATGGAGGTCACATTATGAAAGAAGTGGGAACCCAGGGAAGCATCCAATGGAAAACCCTCCATGCTGGTTTCGACAATTACCTTCGCCCCGGAAATCTGCGACCAGTTTACGGGTATTCCGATGAAAGGGTCCTGCGTCCCCCATCTTCCCGGACCAATCAGTATATAGTTTCGGTTCTCTTTTCTTAACTTTTGATTTATTTCCCCGATCTCTGCCGCAATTTCCTTGGTTTTGATTTTATTGAAATTCTCATTTCTGATGTATACCACATCCTTTAGATCATCAATCCTTCCATTACCCATACTCTTTTCGGCATAAATCAGGATATCCTCAGGATTAATGTCATCGGAGTTAATGTTATATTCCCCAATGGCTCCAAGAAGTGGTTTAATCTGAAGCAGGTAAAATGACGGGAGTCCGTTGCCCGCTTTATTCAAATCCAGAGCATATTCTATCTCAACAGGCGATCCCAGGGCCTCTTTACCTACATCTAAAATGAATTCCAGGGTTTTGGCCAAAGGGGCATAATCATACTTGAGAATATCAGCAAAATTCAATATCCTGGGACCGTAGGTGGCCAGTCCGGGACTAATGGTGTCGTTGTCCGGATTATAAACCGAGGCAAGGTGCATAAGGGTATTATGCTTTTCCGATTCCGATATGCTTAATCGCACAAGTCCAGCCTCCGAACCTTCCTTCAATAAATCTGTGTCATTTTGAGACATGTCTAAAGCAAAAAACTCAATCTGGGAGTCGTTGTAGAGGTTTTTCGGGGAATTCACTTCGATATCCGGGTAGGAAGGGGAAAACCGGTATGATTTCTCACCGTTAACAACATAGTGACCCAGACCAAGAGCGGCAATGGCAAATCCATCTTCAGGCTCCATATGTGCTACCGGATAATAATTATGGGACTGTGCCGTGCCGCTAACATGCGGATAATGGAAACCATCTTGGGTTTTTCCAACCACTTCCTGAATAACTACCGCCATTTTTTCCTCTTCAAACTTATAATTGATTGCCTCAAAATAGCTGCGTGACTCATCGGAATAAATGGAAGCATAAACCAGCTTAATGGCATCACTGAGATGCCGGTATCTCACCCGGATATCCTCATGATTATTGGGGATAAGGAAGGTTTCAAAGATTCCCGCGAAAGGCTGTGTTGTACTGTCCTCCAGCAGACTTGAAGATCTTACTGCCAGCGGATTTTTCAGGGTGCTTATCAGGGATTTCAATTTCTTCTCAAGATTATAGGAGAAATCCCCTCCTAAAAACATTTCCTGGATCTCCTGATAGGAATAGTTTCCATGAATGATATCTCTCAGGTTGTTTTTTTCAAGGAAGATATCGAACTCATCGGTTCCGATTACGGAGGTACGCGGGGTACGTATATTGATACCGGGGATCAGGTCAGAAAAGTTCAGGTTATAAATCAAGGTATTAATAAATGCCAGCCCCCTGCCTTTTCCACCCAGGGCCCCGGAACCCAGACTAACAATATTGGACTCATCCAACAGGGCCGACTCTTCATAGTTCACGATTTTGCCGGTATTGGATTCGTTTCGGTATTTCTT
>CAZNFR010000004.1:52883-73338 GCA_964572225.1 uncultured Bacteroidaceae bacterium | reverse complement strand
CGCATGCAACAGGACCTGCCGGTGCGGTGAGATTAATGCCCATAATCTTTGGTAGGTTGAACTTACCCGCCTGCCTGGTGAAAATCTTTCAGAAGGTGAAAGCAGCAACATTACCCCTGTCCATTCATCCTTGAATTCCTTAATCTTTCTGGATTCGAGTCTTCCGGTGGCCGGGTCCATTATTCTGATATGATTTCGGGTAAAGGAATAGATCACCACAAAGTGATACCAGACATTTTTGATTTTCAGGTGGGCAATGGCTGGTAGGGGAACACTTTCCAGGAGACTTTCCTCCACTTTTACCGCCCGGGTATTCAGCCCCAGCTTTCCCGCCGCCTCCATCATCCCTTTTAGGTTGGTTCCCCTTTTTCCCGTACCAGCATATTGCCTTATCCTTGAAATACTTTCATTAAGGCCAAAATACCTGACCACCGATGATAAACAGGCAGCACCACAATCACTGATATCATGCTGCTTAACTTCAATTTTTTTCATTCTTTTGGTTCCTTTATTTCAACGGCCCCAGGGAATTTATCCTTATGGATCATTCCTTTTTTAAAAAGGGAAATGTTTCCAAACTTATATAAGTGGTAAGGAGGGTGAAATCTAAAATATCTTAGACCAATATTTTATGAAGTCTATTTGACATTATTGACCAGATTCCTTTGGTTTTTCATAACGAGTAAGACTTTCGGAAGTATTTCCCACCTCCCTTCCCCGGGTAAAAAAAAGGAAAAAAACGATCAGGATCAGGATATTTAGAAATAGATAGATTATTCTCCCGGGGGTTTTTCGGGTCGAAAAAAAGTAATCCAGATCGTTTTGAAGGTCTTCCATATTCTCAAGCTTCTTCATAGACTTTATTATTGAGGATCCTTAATTTATTTCATTTCCATTGGTTTACTCCCTGCATTCATTCCATCCTTTATCCCGGCTTTGGTATCCTCCCAGTTAATAATAAAGGTCGCAAGGATCAGGGTTACCATAAAAATGATTGCGCCCCAGATAATATGTTTGGTTTTTAATCTTTTCATATTTTTTTGAATTTTGACCGGGGTGCCGTGAACCCCGGTTTGGTTTTTTATTTGAATGCCAGCTGACCATTCATGGCATTTCGACCATAGATTATGGACATTGACGTTACACACCAGGAGATACAATAGGCCAGGTCGTATGCAAATGAGGTGGTATCTCCACTACCCCCACTCAATACATACAATTTGCTTTCAGCTAAGTCTTTCATTTTCTTTTGTTTTAAGTGTTATTGTTTATGAGACTGGTAGATTGAAATTTGCCATCCGGCATTACCAGTGGCAATGTGCCATTTTGCCATACCAACGGTAAAGCCAAACCACCATGCAATTTCAGAGCAGATCTCTGGAACCGACTGACCTCCGGAAATTTTCAGGAGTACATCATCATTGATTGAAATTGTTTTCATGTTGTTGGTTTTATTGTTCCATATACTTGGCTGCTGCACTTGCCCCGTCGCGTGCTCCCTTCTTTAAGTCTTCCCAATTATCAACTACGAACTCAAGTACCCAGAACCAGATCCGGCTTCCTCCCTGAATATCATAAATTTCAGTTGTTTTAAGGATTCTTATCCCATGATTTTCATTTTCCATAACTTTAGGTTTTAGTTTATTTCACATAGATCGGAAATGGATTCCTGAAGTGATCAACGATGATCATTATCAAACCTTTGAGGTTGATGCCACCGGATATTTCCATTTGACTTTTGGTATCCAGTTCCGAAAAGTTGGTTTTTAGTTTTTCATTCATGACTTTTGATAATTTAAAGTTCTTTTATCCACCAATCCAGAAACTTATCGATCATATTCTCGATTTTCACAGACCATAATGCCAGTCTGTACCCGGGTAAGATAATGATCCCCCCTGCAAGCGAATAAAGTTCACTTTCAGGAATTGTTTTCATTTTGTTTTTTTTCATGTTTACCGAATTTTAGCGTTATTCATTTTCAACCGGGATTCTGTGATAGAAAAACAAATCCTCGCCAATCCTGTAATCGGCAAGTGCTTTCACAAAGTCAATAAAAGGCCAGAGCCTTCCTCCACTGCATTCGCAGATTTCTGTTTGATTTAGGTTTTTAAACCCCTTTTTTCGTTTCATAATGGTAATTTTTAAGTGAATAATGAAGGTTTGGCCAAACCCGGTATTTATTTTTTCAGTCCTACTTCCAATCGGATTCCAGGAATTTCATTTCCAGTTTACCTGGAGTTCGGTAAACATAGCTGTGGCTATCCCGAGACCAGGAGATGGGAGCACCCAGGTCCTTCATGTCTGATATCACGCGATAGAGTTTCCTTTTGGAAATTCCGAGATGCAGACTAAGTTCCTGAGCGCTTCCCGTCCTCCGAGTCCTAACCAGGAAATCAACTCTTGAAATAATATTTAGATCGTTTTGCAAAGACATATCCTGCTTTTACCCCTTAATGGAAAAAAGCCTGAAATCTCTGCCTATGAATGAAAGAAAATTGGAATATTTTTTATAATAGAGGGAAAGCTATTGATACTGAGGTACCTTCTTTCAATTTGGATTTAATTTCCAGTTTAGCCCCCATAAGTTCGGTGAATTCCTGAACCAAATTCATTCCCATTCCTGTACCTTTTTCCTGATGGGTACCGGTGCCCGACACAAATTTTTCCGGATTGAGGATATCCATCATTTTTTCTTCAGGAATCCCTTCACCCGTGTCTCTTACGGTTAAGATGATCCTGTCTCTGGAACGTCTGCTGGAAAATTCAATGATCCCCCCGGCAGGGGTAAATTTCAGCGAATTTGAAATCAGGTTTCTGATGATTGTATCAAACACATTAATGTCTGCGTAAATCGTATGCTCCTCATTTGTTTTATCAACAAATGATATTTCCTTTGATTTCGCAATGAGTTTGTAAATGAGTATATTATTGCCAACTTGTTTCTTCAGGTTCATGTTCTTTTTCTGGAGATTAATGCCATTGGTCTGATTTTTAATCCAATAGAGAATATTATTCACCATAAGACTCACTCTTTCAATGGCATTGAATACTTCCTGAAGGAACTCTTTCTTTTTTTCAGGTTCAATGTTGTCAAATTGCATGAGCATCAGTTCCACATAACCCCTCATTGCACTGATAGGATTCTTAAGATCATGGGAAACAACAGTCAATAGTTTGTCCTTGGCATAATTCATTCGTTTCAGATCTTCCTGTGAATGAACCAACTCGTTATTGATCTTAAGTAATAACCTTTTTTGTTCTTCAATTTCGGATTTTTGCCTGGAAAGCAATTTGCTTTTCTTCTTTAGACTCAGATAAGAAAGCATACCCACCGCGAGAATAACCACCAGAGAAACCGTAATCACAATCGAAAGGGTTCGGGTAACGGTTTCTTTTCTCTTTAGGTTTTCGATCTCCATGCTGGCCTTTTCATCCTTAATCCTGTTTTCATTTCGTAAAACTTCTCTGGCACTGGTCAGTATGAAGAAACTGTCGCGTATAGCAGATTTTTGTTCGAGTGCCCGGTAGGCGGAATCTAAAATTCCCTGCTGATAATAGTATTTATTTAATATGTCATATCCATCCGCCATCAATTCAGTCGATCCTGCAGTCCTCGAATGACTGAGACCGGCGATGATATTCTGATAGGCAGTCTTATAATCCCTTTTTTTTAGGAATATTTCCGCAAGCTTTAGGTACCCGTGTGCAAGCCCCAGCCGGTCTCCGCTTATTCCAGCCAGTTCCAATGATTCTTCCATGTATACTATCGATTGATTAAGGGAATCCAACCTGAAATACACATCTCCTATGTTGAAAAGAGTCACTCCTTTTTGCATTAAAAGACCTAGTTCCTCACTAAGGTTTAAGCTTTCTTCGAAGTAAGGAAGGGCTTTAACCGGCTCGTCATTTTTAAGGTGCAAATCACCAATATTGTTTGTGGAAATGGTTGCGATCTCGGGAAAATCTTCAGACCGGGCCATTCTAAGCGCTTGTTCATAATAATTAAGGGCCTCCTCACCATCATTTACGGATTGATAAACGTTCCCTATATTATTGAGGGCTGAGGCCACATTATGCTCCAGTCCTGCATTTCGCGCCAGATCAAGACTGATAATATAGTTATCGTATGCTTTATCGTAAATGCTCATTCCCCAGTAAACGTTCCCCAGGTTACGATAAATGTCGGATCTGATCCTCACAGAATCGGTTTTGTTTGCCGCAATTACTGCGTGCCGTAAATTATCCAGTGCATGATTATACCTTGTCTGAATATTATAAACTATTCCAGCATATAAATGAAAAAAGGCAGAGAAATAATGGGAGTTGGTAACGGTCGACAAATCCATACCTTTCAGGGCAAAGTAAAGCGAAGAGTCAACCTTCTCCTGCCGCAAAAAGTGGGCTGTTAATTGTTTGTATATATCAAGTTTTTCAGAATTCGAAGAATTCTTAAACTCATCCAGACTATTTTCATCCACCCTGGTGGTGATAATCAGCCGGGTAATTTCCCTTATCGTATTTTCATCTTCGGGTTCATTTCCTCGTAATTCAAAACTCAGGAGAAGAGTAATTGCTGAAATCCAGGTGATAATTATGACTCGGGATTGTTTCACGGAATATGGCAGGAATAGTGGTTTTCCCTTTTTACCCTGCCGATGGGAAAAGGTTTCAGGAGATTGATTAAAAGACAGGCGCCGGATTAAATTTAAAACCAATCCGGGTAATTTTTTTTCAGAATAAAACCTCAGTTCCGGATGCCTGCCTTTTATATAAAATCAGATGCTTTCCGTTTCAACAATTTTTGCAAGAATGTCGGAATAGGGAATTAGCAAATATTTGTTCCCTTCAAATTCCACTTCATTTCCTGAGAATTCTTTATATAGTACCTGGTCTCCTACCGCAATTTCCGGATTTTCAATATTGCTTATCCCAATAACTTTGGCAATATTTTGCTTTTCTTTTGCCGTATCCGGAATGATAATCCCACCCGTTGTTCTTTGTTCCGATTTGTCCTCATTGATGTCAAGCAAAACGTTTTCATTAACTGGTTGTAATTCTTTCATGATCTAAATTTTTACGTAGTTATTTCTAAAAGTTCGTTAATTTTCTTTTTGTCAAAACCAATCACCAATTGTCCGTTAATCAGGGTCTGGGGAACTCCCTGCTGGCCGCTGCGGTTAACCATCTCACGAGCAGCATTCTGATCCCGGGAAACATCGATATCGGTAAAACGGACCTTATGCTGCCGCAAATAGGATTTCAGGGTATTACACCAGGTACAGGCAGGGGTACTGTATACTCTTACCTGCTTTGGAACCTTTCCTTCCTTCCTGTTTTGGGCGTGGAAAACCGCATCTTCCAGTAAAGCCTTGAAAAACTCCCATTTATGACATCCCTTTATGGCATTCTTTAACTCTTCTTTCTCAAATTCCAGAAGAGTAGGGGCTGAACGGATCTCGTAGTGTTCATGAATATCCCTTACCTCGGCAACATTCACCGCCAACAGGGTTATGCCGCTAATCGATTCGGATGCCTTTTTGAAATGTTCCATTGCACAATCACTTTGGTCGGAGCCTTCCTTGTAGATCAACAGATAGGTCTTTTCTGATTTTGTAAGCACATCCCTTAATTCGGAAAGTGATTTTACTGGGGCAATTTCCATAATTTATATTTATTTATCGAAGTATTTAGATTTGTCAATACAATTCAGAAATTGTGCCATTCTAAAATAATAAACAATTTGACAGGTTTGCTCAGGAAAAAATGTCAGACTTTGGAATTTTATGTATTTTTAAGGAAATCAAAAACCAGCAAACCTTCATAATAAATTTTTATTCAATATGCGATCAACCATAATAATCATAGCCTTATTCCTGTCCAGCATTGGTTTCCTGTCGGGCCAAAGACCTGAATCTAACATTCGGCTGATAATAAGGGGGGATGATATGGGTTCCTTCCATGCGGCGAACGTTGCCTGTATTGAATCTTACAGGAACGGGATCATGACCAGCGTCGAAATCATGGTTCCCTGTCCGTGGTTTCCCGAAGCAGTGCAGATGCTTAAAGAAAATCCCGGACTGGATGTGGGGATTCATCTTACCATGACCAGCGAATGGGATAATATGAAATGGAGGCCCCTAACAGGCAAGTCTTCCCTGACCGATGAACAGGGCTATTTTTTCCCCATGGTGTGGCCGAATGACTATTTCCCACCAGAACAAACCTTCAGGGAATCTGAATGGACCATGACCGATCTTGAAGCCGAATTGAGGGCGCAGATCGAGCTGGCCCTTGCTCAGATAGATAATGTAACCCATATCACCACCCATATGGGATTCGCCAGTGCCGATCCGCAGATTGATGTATTGCTTACAAAACTTGAAAAAGATTATGGGCTGGATATCGACCTGTCCCAATTTAATCTTAAACGATTTTCATATAAGAGAGACGGGGCCATGACTGCCGAAGAACAGGCATCCGAATTTGCTAAGGCCATACTTGAACTTGAGGATGGGGTGTACCTGTTTGTGGAACATCCTGCACTGGATACCCCCGAAATGGAAACTGTTGGGATAAAGGGGAGTTATAAAACTGGCAGAGACAGGCAGCTGGTCACCGATGTATTCACCAGTGATATCGTAAAGGAGGCAATCAGAGAGAGGGGAGTAGAACTTGTCAGTTATGGTGATTTGAAGAGGATTCAGAAGGGTAAATGATCAAGCTGAACATTGCCACCGGAAAGAATAATCCCGGTTCTCATCCCTTTGAATATCCCGGGATGCTTTAATATTGCCGCCACAGGCACGGCGCTCGAGGGCTCAATCAGGATTTTCATGCGCTGCCAGATAAACTTCATGGCCTCGATAATCTCCTCTTCCTCAACTCTGAAAATTTCTTCCACATATTCAAGGATTATGGGAAAATTCACATTACCAAGCTGGGTTTTGAGTCCGTCGGCAATGGTATCCGGATTCAGTGAAGGCTGAATTATTCCGGAATGAAGAGACCGGTATGCATCGTCGGCATTTGACGGTTCCCCTGCAAAGATGCGGATTTTTGGGTTAATCTGTTTTGCTGCCAGGGCAGTCCCTGCCAGCAATCCGCCTCCTCCCACTGGAGTGATTATCGCCTCGAGTTCCGGCACTTGTTCCAGAAACTCCAGGACAATGCTGGCATTACCTTCAATAACCTCAATCTGATTGGAAGGATGTAGTTCGATACAGCCGAATTGATTCTTAAGGGAAAGTAGGGTTTGTTCCCGGTTTTGCAGTCCGGGAGGACATTCTGTTATGATCCCCTGATAAGTCCTGACCGCCGCTTTTTTGATTTCAGGTGCGTTTTCAGGCATTACGATCCGTGCTTGTACCTGATTCAGATTTGCAGCCAGGGCCACTGCCTGGGCAAAATTGCCCGACGAATGTGTGGCAACACCCAATTTCTTTTCCTCAGGCTTCAGGGATGTTACCGCATTCAGGGCTCCCCTGAATTTGAAAGAACCGGTCCGCTGAAAATTCTCACACTTGAACCAGGTCTGGTTCCCGGCCAGATTATTAAAGGAAGATGAAACCAGAACCGGGGTTTCATGAATACCGGTTTTAATCCTTGCATGAACCTTTTTCAGTTGATCCAGACTGGAAAATGGAAAAGCCATCGAAGTTTTGCGTTTTATGTATGATCAGGAAAAATAACGAATCCCGGTTAAATACCCAAAGCAAAGGTCTATGAAAGTTTGCTCTGAATTAGAAAATGAATCGAAGGGAGAGCCCTAGTTCGTCTCCCCAGAAACCGGTATACCCAATGAGGTTAAAGGCAGGTTTCCAGTCTATCGTTATATTGACCGGAATATCGTCCAACACATATTCCAGCCCGATGATCCCATCTACTCCAATTACAGCCCGATTATCATCAAACCAGGGGTTCGAACTGCCGTCCCAGAATCCGGCATGGGCTCCGGCGCCGTAAAACCAGTAAAGACTCCTTACATCAAAGGCAGGAGCATGCCTTTGCCAGAGTCCGGTAACATAAAATCCTCTCCATCGAACGGAAAGAATTCCTTCAACAGCATCGGTAGTGGAATAAAACTGTTTATAACTTATGCCCTGGGACAGTCCTGCCCGGAACCCGAGTGAGCGGATATAATCCTGGGATTGCACATTAGCATTGCGAAAGAACAAACCCATAAAAACCAACAGGATAATTTTCAGTCTGATACCCTTCATAAGTGTTCTTTACTAATAAAAACAATCACAGAGGGGTAAGGTTTACAAATTACTCTAAAAGCCCTTCCTTTTCAGATTATTTCCGGACTCACAGATTTACTTATCCCTACTGGATCCATCTTCCCGATGAGGGTAAACATATTTTGGCTAAAGGGGCTGGGTTGTTGATCAGGACTTGACCAAAGGGAGTCGGAGAATAAACGTGCTGCCTTTTTCCGGTCTGCTGGTAAGGGTAAGCTCCCCATCCATAATATCGGTGAATTTCTTGCATATGGTCAGACCCAGACCTGTCCCCTCAAACTTACGCGTAAATCCTTCACTTCCCTGCCGAAACTCACGGAAGATATGAGTTTGTTCACTTTCCGGAATCCCTATTCCTGTGTCTTTAACCCTTATAAGAATGGATTTTCCAAATCCGTTTCGGAGTTCAGCCGAAAGGGTCACGGTGCCTTTATTTGTAAATTTGATCGCATTACTGAGCAGATGTGAAATGATCTTTTGCACCAGATTTTTTACTACCCTGGCAGTAAAATCTTCCCGGCACTTCACCACGATTTTCAGTCCTTTTTGTTCTGTCTGATCCTGAAAAGAACGGATTATTTCAATCAGAAGGCTGTGAATGTTTACCTCGGTATACTTTAACTGAATATTTTTGGACTCAAGCGTGGTGAAATCAAGGATGGTATTGAGGGTGTCCAGCAGACGAATTCCGCTCTTGTGGATCACAGAGACCATGTTTTTCTGAGAAGCATTTTGAAGTTGTTCGGTAAGGAGTTCCGAAAAACCCAAAATACCATTGAGAGGAGTTCTCAGTTCATGACTCATATTCGCAAGAAATGCTGACTTTATGCGGTTCATTTCTTCAGCCTCTTCTTTGGCTTCCACAAGTTCTGCCTGCAGGTTTACTCTTTCCAGCGCAATACCCGATTGTTTGACGAAATTCAGTAGTAATCCTGTATCGATCTCAGGCTCTCCCTGAATTTCTATCACGGATAAATTGCCCAATAATATCTTCCCCCTCTTAAGTCCCATGGTAAAGACCCGTTTCACTTTGAAAAGTTTATGCAGGGTCTGATTCAGCTTAGTGCTTACCTGCCCTTTGGTAAGGTCGGTGAATCCGTTCTCAAGGACGGTAATATCTTCTTTATGAAGATGTTGAATCTCTTCTTTGGTCATGGCAAACTTCAAATCCCTGTTTTTAAGTTTGGTCAGAGAAAGAAAGGTGTTTAACAGGGATTTCCGGGCATGGATAAACTCTGTTTTTAGAACACTGGTCTCCTTGTCGAAAGAGGATATGGTAAACAGATGAGTTGGAATAATTTTCGCTATTTGCTCCCCCAGCACGTTAAAGACATTCCTTTCATTATCAACAGCAATGATCCTTAAAGCTGTTTCATTCAGGACCTCAAGTGTTTTCCTGGCCTTTATTTCATATTCGGTAATTTTCTTGGAAGCGGTGATATCTACCGAGATGAAAATATAATTGATGATTCTGCTCTCGTCATCCTGTACGGGAGTTAAGGTTACTTTCTGCCAGTATTTCTTACCCGATTTAGTTTCGCATTCAATTTCACCCTCCCAAAGTTCCCCTTCCCGGAGGCTTCGGATAACATGGTTGTCAATCCCCTGGTTTCGGTATTTTTTCTCAAAAAACCCGGCCCGGGTACCCATGATCTCCTGGAAGGAATATCCGGTCATTTCAGAATATCTGGGATTTATATAGACAATATAACCGCTGGCATCGGTGAGCATTATGGAGGCTGCACTTTTTTCTACTGCAAGGTTAAGCTTTTGAAGTTCCGTTTCCAGGTGCTTCCTCTCCGTCATATCGTTGGCAATGAATACAAAACCATCAATTTCATTTTCTTTGATAACCGGGTGCAGATGATACATAAGGAAGAAGGGAAGATCCCCGTCCCTGAATATTAATTGAAAACTTTCTCCCTTTTTTGTCCTTTGTACTTTTCCCATCTTTATCCTGAGTTCACCTGCATGGGAGGAAGGAAATATTGCATCGATCGATTTTCCCCTGATCATTTCCGGATCTTTTCCGAGAAACCCTGCCGCATTCTGGTTTACTATTACAATTACTCCTTCAGTATCGGTTGAGAATACAAGTGATCCTGAGTGCTCAAGCAGTATCTGAAAGTGGGTGCGGTTCCTGGCGAATCCGGTATTCAGAAATTCCGTTTTTCCGGTTATTCTGAGTTTCCCGATAATTTTTACGGGTTTGTTATTCTCATCCAAAACCAACCTTGAAGTCAGCAAACACCTTCGTGTTTCCCCGTTTTTGGCTTTAAGTCCGATGGCATAATCCCTGATATATCCCTGTTCTTTTAGCTCTGCAAGGAGGGTTTCCCTCTCTACAGGATTTGAATATAGATTAAGAATTTCCTGTCCCAAAAGCTCGGCAGGGGAGTATCCCGAAATAATTTCTGCGGAAGGAGAGGCATAAAGAATTTTCCCATCCATGCTCACTTCATAGAAAACTTCCTCAGGATCTTCGAAAAGGTACAAATAATCATCAATTATGCTTCTTTTCTCTTTTTTAGTGACTTCCCGTTTTAAGGATTGGGTTTCTTCATCCCCGAATCCGCGCAGAAGAATACGGTTCTGACTTTTTTTAGCACTGAACTTCAATGAATTGCCATTCTGATCCCCGGGAACAGAAACCTGGAATTCCAGACCGGGACCCTCGTTGCTGAGGTTGGCAAAGGTATTTTGCAATTCTTTCCAATCTTCGGGAAAAAGCTCAGGAAACAAGGTTTTCCCGGCATCGATCCCATTAAAAATTTTGAATGCAGCAGGACTTGCCTGAAGGATTTCTAATCCGGGGCAAGCCAATAGGAACATCAAACCCTCAGAATTCTCTATAAGTTCGCTAACCAGGGAAACATCCCCAGTTAAGCCTGAAGTCGAATTTTTACGATCATTCCCGAGAGTGATTCCCATAGAGTTGTGCAGTCGGATGTGAATGAAAAGGAGTACCTTACTTTGTACTCAGCAGTTCCTGAATGGTTACAAATATTGGGTACTTATTTCCGGATCCCTGAAAAAATCCTTCTTCTAATTGGCTAAAATATAAAGACATACCCAGGCGTGCAAACTTACAGGGCAGGGAAACGGGTAATCATTTCGATTTTGGATTTGATGAGCATAGGGATCACCAAAGGATCACTGCTACCCTCATTCATTTCCATCCTGATCTCACCGTTTATTTCCTGAGTAACCACTCCTTCCTTAACGATTCCGGTTTTCGGATCAACCTTGATCTCTGATAACTGAGAGCCTTCAAGCTTCATGCTTCCGGTCATTCCCTGAACCTCCAAACGATTGTCTTCCGGACTCTTTAGCAAGGTATTGATCTGAATGATAACATTTTCCGCAGTGATGGATTTAACCGTGGCATTATTGATCAATTTCATTTCAATTTGGGGCATGGATACAGAATTTTCGTAAACCCAGGTATCTCCAACCCCCAGTTTATAATCCGGGTAATAGGCTGCCAGTTGTTCTATATTCTGACTAAAACTTTCGCTTCCAAAGGTTTCTTTTAGCGTTTGCCGGTAGGCTTGTGCCTCCATACCGGTATTGGGGTAATCGGCAATGATCTCTTCAATTATTTTGTCAACCCCGGAAATTTCGGTCACCCTTCCGGATCGGTCCATAACGGTTACAAAACCTTTACCAGTGAGGGATTTTAAAAGCTGGTTTCCCGGATCTGCCTGATCCCCTTCCGAGTTCAAGGAGAGCGAGAACATCGCCGAATTGCTGGATACACTCATTCGGGTATAGGTATACCTGATTTGCGTATTGTCCGCATCCTTTTCCAAAACTTCGCCTTCCAAAATCATGTCCATGTTCATTTCGATGCTTTGCTGAATTCCCATAACTTCCTGATCAATAACGCTTTTTGAAAAGAATTCGGTTTGCATAACCATGCCCTCAGGGGGATCAAAACTGAGCAATATTTTCTGTGCATTGGAAGAAACAACCGGAAGAAGTACCGAAACGATAAGTAAGAATAAGAATCTCATGGCATTTTAGGGGGTTAGTTGAATAATCTGCTCCCGGTTGGGTCCGACCGAAACATAAGCAATGGGCACCTCCAGTTCCTTTTCGAGAAAAGAAATGTAATTTTTTAATTCTGAAGGGAAATCCTTCGGATCGCGAATATCCACCAGACTCTGATTCCATCCCGGGATGCGGGTATAGACCGGTTGAATGTCGGGTGTGAGCTGATAGGGAAACTCCTCGATTATCTTTTCTCCCTGTTTGTAGGCAGTGGCCACCTCAATGCTTTCAAATGCATCCAAAACATCGGCCTTGGTCATGATGAGCTTGGTAACCCCGTTCAGCATAATGCTGTATTTAAGGGCGACCAGATCGATCCATCCGCATCTTCTGGGGCGACCGGTGGTTGATCCGAATTCATGGCCCTGATCCCGGAGCCGGTCTCCATATTCATCAAACAATTCCGTTGGAAAGGGTCCGCTTCCAACACGTGTGCAATAAGCCTTGAAAATCCCGAAAACCTCCCCGATTCGGGAAGGGGCAATGCCAAGTCCGAGACATGTGCCTGCACATATGGTATTGGATGAAGTAACAAAAGGGTAGGATCCGAAATCTATATCAAGCAGGGTTCCCTGTGCACCTTCGGCAAGGATCCGCTTACCTTCCCTGATCCGGTTATTCAAATAGTGTTCACTGTCAATAAAGGTGAATCTCTTCAGGGTTTCAATACTTTCAAACCATTCCTCTTCATCCTGACCAAAGGTATGTTCGTAATCATAAAGTTTGAGCAAATCCTCATGCTTTTCCCTGAGCGCGTAATACTTTTCCTTAAGGTCCGCTTCAACATCCCCGACCCGGATCCCGTTTCTGCCGGTTTTGTCCATGTAGGTGGGACCAATTCCCTTGAGCGTGGACCCAATTTTGGTTTTGCCCTTGGCTTTTTCGGAGGCTGCATCCAGGATGCGATGAGAAGGTAGGATCAAATGGGCTTTTCTGGATATCAACAAATTCTTGACCGGATCAATCCCCATGGCCTCAAGCTTTTCCACCTCTTTTTTGAAAATGACCGGATCAAGTACAACCCCGTTCCCAATTACATTCAGGGTGTTCTCCCTGAAAATTCCCGAGGGGATGAGATGCAATATATGCTTAATATCGTTAAACTCCAGCGTATGTCCGGCATTGGGTCCGCCCTGAAATCGGGCAATAATATCATAGGAAGGAGAGAGAACATCCACTATTTTCCCTTTGCCTTCATCTCCCCACTGAAGGCCAAGAATTACGTCTACATTCATTATTCAGGCTTGGTTTTGAAGAATAACTCGCTTCCGGTAAACATCCGTTATCCCGGCAAGCAGTAAAGATAAAAAAAATCCCTCGTTAAAAGGGATGGATTTTGGAGAAAGATGGCAGCCCTTACCCAAACATGCTCTGGTGTTCGCTTCCCCTGCCATATATGTATAAGGAATGGTGAGAAGGAACAAAATTATTAAGTTCACATGCGGTCCGGATAATTTCATCAATGCGGGGATCACAGAATTCAATTACCTTACCGGTATCCAGATCAATTAAATGATCATGCTGCATACAACGGTAAGCTTTTTCAAATTGTGCGATGTTTTTTCCAAACTGATGCTTGATTACCAGGTTGCAATCGAGCAGCAATTCAATGGTATTGTAGAGTGTGGCCCTGCTAACCCGGTAGTTTTTGTTCTTCATGAAAATATACAGGGATTCAATGTCAAAATGTCCGTCCCTGGAATAAATCTCATCAAGAATCGCATACCGTTCGGGAGTTTTACGGTGTCCCTTTTTCTCCAGATATTCGGTGAAGATCTTCTTTACGGTTTCTTTGGTTTCCTCACTGACCATAACTTAGTCTAATTAAAAATAATACCCCAAATTAACTAAAAATAATTAACATAGAGAAGTAGTAAAAAGGAATTTTAAATAAGAAAAGGGAAAAAAATCTTTTTTTTAAGGCAGATTTCAGGATTCCGCGAAGTCCTTGGTTTCGACCCGGTATACACTTTCCACGCCTTTAATCTTCATAAGGTTCATAATAAGATTGTTAAGATCGGAGGTGTTGTGGACATAAAGATCAATGGTGCCTTCGAATACCCCGTCGTGACCGTGAAGGTTGATGGTTCGAATATTGACGTTCAGCTCTTTAGAAATGACTGTGGTTATATTGTTGTATACCCCAAACTTATCGTACCCGTCAATGTGGATCCTGGCCAGGTGTGAGAGGATCTTGTGGGTGGTCCATTGAACAGTGATGGCTTTATTTGCTTCCGAGGCCATTATCTTCATGGCTCTCTCGCATATGGACTTATGGATAATGACCACCTCTCCTTCCCGGAAACCAAGTACTTCATCTCCCGGAATAGGATTACAACATTTGGCCAGAATGTAATTTCTTTCTTCTTCATTGATCTGCTCCCGGGCAACGAAGGTTTTTTTATCGCTGGTTTCGGTTTTGTTTTTGCCCGATTTGGCAAAGGATAGTTCCCAATAGCGGATCCACTTGCTACGGGTATTTTTCCGCAATATTTTTTTCAGATTATCCAGAGAAACGATCCCGGTTCCGATCTTACTATACAATTCATCTTTGGAGGTAGATTCGTAAGCGGGGAGTAATTTTTTAAAAACCCTGGAGCTGGGCTGAAGATTCAGTTCTCTGAGCTTTTCCTCAAGAACTTTTTTTCCGATTTCAATCCGGTTCTTGGTTTCAGCCTTTAGTGCATTCTTAATGGCACTTTTCGCTTTGGCAGTGATAACATAATCCAGGCGTTCGCGGTTAACCTTTTGATTTTCGGAAGTAATGATCTCCAATTGGTCACCACTTTGCAGGGTTTGATTAAGAGGAGCAAGGTGATGATTTATTTTTGCACCAATGGCCTTGTTGCCGATCTCCGAGTGGATCTCGTAGGCGAAATCAAGGGCGGTAGCTCCTGCTGGCAGGGTTTTTACCTGGCCTTTCGGAGTGAAAATAAATATTTCCGAAGCAAAAAGGTTCAATTTAAAATCGTCCAGAAACTCAAGTGCATTGGAATCCGGACTTTCCATGAGCTCACGTATTCGTTTCACCCACTTGTCCAGTTCGGAATCTGTGTCTTCGGGCCCTTTATATTTCCAGTGTGCGGCAAATCCCCTCTCGGCAATCTCATCCATTCTTCTGGACCTGATCTGTACCTCCACCCATTTTCCGTATGGGCCCATTACCGTTGCATGAAGGGCTTCATATCCGTTCGCCTTGGGCTGGGCTACCCAGTCCCTGAGCCGGTCGGGCCGGGGAGGGTAAATATCCGTGATCATAGCGTAGATATTATAGCACTGGGTTTTCTCCGGAATTCCTTCAACGGGATCAAAAACGATACGAATGGCAAGCAGGTCAAAGATCTCTTCAAAGCTGATATTCTTGGTCTGCATCTTATTCCAGATGGAATAGATGGATTTGGGCCGGCCAATGATATCGAATCTGACATTGTTGGCAAGTAGCTTATCTATGATGGGAAGGGAAAATTTATTGATCAGATGCACCCGTTTTTCCTCGTTATCCTTGATATTTCCGGAGATATCCTCAAAAATTTTCGGATACCGGTATTTGAGACTCAGATCTTCCAGTTCGGTTTTTATGGCGTATAGGCCAAGACGATGGGCTAGGGGGGCAAAAAGGTAAATGGTCTCACCCGCAATTTTAATCTGTTTATGCCTGGGCAGAAAACCAAGGGTTCGCATATTATGCAACCTGTCGGCGAGCTTGATCAGGATTACTCTCACATCGTCGGAAAGGGTGATCAGCATCTTCCGGAAATTTTCGGCCTGGAGTGAGGATTTATTATCAAAAACCCCGGATATTTTTGTAAGTCCGTCAATAATGGACGCAATTTTCGAACCAAATACCTGCTCAATGTCTTCCAGGGTGATCTCCGTGTCTTCAACCACATCGTGCAAAAGGGCGGAAATGATGGACTTGATCCCCAGTCCGATCTCCAGATTCACGATCCTGGCTACCTCCAGAGGATGGACAATATAAAGTTCACCCGATTTTCTTCGCATACCCTGGTGAGCATCCGCGGCAAAATAGAAGGCTTTTGAAATCAGTTCCCTTTCTGCCTCATTCTTGCAATGAGTACATTCATTTAGGAACTGTTCAAAGCGTTTAATGACTTCAGTATATTCGGTACTTTCGGCTACTTTCATCTTTATTCCTGTCCTCTCAAATTCCTTTAATAGTATAACAGATTTTCAAAGGCAAAGTTAACGAAATTAAAAGAAATTGGAGTCAGATCAGGGAATTATGAGGGTAAGATGTCCGGTTTGTGAAAATGCGGTTCCATCGAAAGAAACATACTGTATGTGATAAACATAGACTCCTTCAATGGCAAGACTTCCATTACGGATTTTTCCATCCCAGCCTTCAAGGGGGTCTTCAGACTGGTAAAGGGTTACTCCGTATCGGTCATAAATAATCATAAGGTATTCCTTAGGAATAAAGTTAAGTACCGGTCTGAAACGGTCGTTTATCCCATCCTGGTTGGGAGTAAAGGCATTGGGAATACCCAGCGGCTGCGTTGTAATATCAATCTCCAGGGTATTGGATTCCGAGAATACACTCTCCCCCGATTTTCGGGCAACCACCTGATATCTGAGCCGGCCGGGAATACCACTTCCGGCAAGTTCGGTAAGTTCATCGGTAAACTCAGTTACCCCCGACGGAACCGTAGCCAGTAATTCCAGATCTCCGGTTAAGCCCGATCGGTAGATCTCGTATTCTTCCACTCCAGTGTCCCATTCTTCATAGGGATTCCAGGATAGCTCATTCCGGTAAAGATTTTTATTAAAGGTCCCATGCAAAAGGATATTCACGCCCAGATTGGTGGTAGAGTAAACCTCATTACACCCGGTTGCAACCCCTATTCGATAATAATATTGGTTAACTGCAGTGAGAATGCTTTCATCTCTTACAGTGTTAATTCCTGAACTCAGTCCCGTAAGATATTTCAAGGGACGGAATTCACTGTCCTTGTCGCTTGACCGAAGAAGAACCAGTTGCTCCACTGAGCTTGTATCGGTGAAGAAAAAATTTATCTCCGCCAGATTCGGTCCGGGAATGGTTACATATTCCAGCTCAAAATCGGAGGGAGATCCGGGTCTGTGGGTATAAATCGTAGTGATGTTGGACCTGGAAATGGTTCCGTCGTATCTAATGGCTTCCACAAAATATCGGTACTCGGTATTGGGCTCAATTTCAGTCTGAATCGTAAAACTGTCCTTGGCCACTTCACCGTAGAGAGCCGTGAATGGAGAATTGTTGATGCTATAGTAGATAATATACCCGGAAAGGTTGCCATTCCATCCGATATACCGCGTCCAGTGTATAGTCATCCTTCGCTTACAATCGTCGTATTCCGGAAAAGTGAAGATGGTACTGTGAAGACCGGGTTTTCGTAAACTTTCATTGTTGGAACTGTCGAGAGCCGTTACACTGTAGAGAACGCTTCTTTCACCTGCCTCGGTGTTGGTATGCCGGTGCTGATACTGTCCTGCATCGGTGGAATCGAATTTTACTCCTTCCATCCCGTTAATGGTATTTACTTCATAATACAGATAGTACCATTCCACGTCGGCAGAGTCGGAAGGCTCCCAGAATATTAGCACATCATTGCTTGCAGTGTCAACCGTTACATAGTCGATCACCGGCTTGTCGGGAGGTGTATTATCCTGAGACAGGAGGGACTGACAAAGCAGTGAAAAGAGGATAAATGTACTATATTTTAGTAACTTATGAGGCATGCTTGCTAACTCTAGAATATAGAACGTGAAAGCCCGATTTTAGTTGCATATTCACAAATATAATTCCAAAGCGGGTAAGGCTTGACGGTGCAGTTGCAGGGTCGGTTTTTTTCATTCCCGGAAATTTTTCACGGATACACAGGTAAAAAGACAAGTATTAAATTTCATCTCAAGACCGATTATATTACTTTTGTCAGGTTATGAAGAAATCCCGCTTCTTTAGTCGTCTTATATATTTTAGAACCAGGTACTTGAAGCAAAGGCAATTTATTTATCTGCTGGCTGCCCTCGTAGGTCTTGCCGTGGGCATATCTGCGGTTGTGATCAAAAACCTCGTTCATTTCATAAAAGAAATACTGACCGAAGGTATTGCGGGGGATTTTCAGAATTACCTGTATTTCATTTTTCCCCTGGCAGGGATACTCCTCACCATCCTGTTTATTAAATACATAAACCGCCGGCCTGTAGGCCACGGGATTCCCAGCGTACTGTTTGCAATATCGAAAAACAACGGAAAGATCCGGAGTCATAATTTATACTCATCCATAATCACCAGTGCCCTTACCGTAGGTTTCGGGGGATCGGTCGGACTGGAAGGGCCCACCGTTGCCACCGGAGCTGCCATTGGTTCCAATATCGGGAAGGTTCTTAAATTAAGTTACAAAGAGGTTATCCTCCTGCTTGCCTGCGCCTGTGCAGGTGCCATGTCGGCCATTTTTAAAGCACCCATTGCTGCCATCGTCTTTGCTATGGAAGTGATCATGCTCGATCTGTCAATCTGGAGTCTGATACCCCTGCTGATTGCTTCTGCCACCGCAGCCCTTACTTCTTATTTTTTCACTGGACAAAATGTTCTCTATGCTTTCGAAATCCAGGAGGCATTTCAACTCTCGGACATCCATCTTTATATCCTCCTCGGAATATTCACCGGATTCATTTCCGTGTATTTCACCCGGGTATATAATTTCATTACCGGCCGCTTCTATAAGATCAAATCCCAATACAAAAGGCTTATTCTGGGGGGTGGAATGCTGGGCATCATCATTTTCTTTCTCCCTTCTCTATACGGTGAAGGGTATGAAGAAGTAAACCAGGCTCTGCACGGTGATCTTAGCTGGTTGTTTCACGATACAATTTATGAGCAATTGGGTCAGAATATATGGTTCGCTCTTCTTTTCCTGTTCCTGACTATCAGCTTTAAAGCCATTGCAACCACGCTGACTTTTGCAGCAGGCGGGATTGGAGGGATCTTTGCTCCCTCCCTTTTCACCGGGGTGAATGCGGGTTTGTTTTTTGCCTTGCTGGTAAATCAGCTGGGTGGAGATATCTCGATCAGTAATTTTGCCCTGGTGGGTATGGCCGGAGTGATCGCCGGGGTCATCCATGCTCCCCTCACATCCATCTTCCTTATCGCAGAGCTGACCGGCGGACACGAGTTATTTATGGGATTGATGATTGCCTCCACCATTTCCTATGCTACCGTCAGACTCTTTGAGAAAAATTCTGTCTACACCGTTCAGCTTGCCCGCAGGGGAGAGCTCATGACACACGACAAGGACAAAAACATCCTTCTGCTGATGAAGGTTTCAGAACTCATCGAGAAAAATTTTAGTAAAGTCAGACCGGACGACAAACTGGGCGACTTGGTGAAAACCATCAAAAACAGTAAGAGGAATATTTTTCCGGTGGTCGATGATGAAGGCTACTTCCAGGGAATTGTAAAGCTTGATGATATAAGGCATATCATGTTTGACCAGGATCGTTATGATAATACCTATGTAAGTGACCTTATGTTTATGCCGGAAAATACCATTGAGGTGGAGGAACCCATGGAAAAGGTGGCCCAAAAATTTCATGACAGCGGCCGGTATAACATCGCCGTTCTTAAGGAAGGGAAATATGTGGGTTTTGTTTCCAGGGCCAGGGTATTTTCATCCTACAGACAGATGCTGAAACAATTCTCCGATGAATAGAATACTTTTCAACCTCATGTTCCTGTTTTGCATGTTTCCCGGACCAAAATTCGCTCGTCCGGGATTATGACAGGGAAAATTCGCTAACTTTACCTTTAAAAATAAACTACACTATGTACAGGGATACTCAAATTTTCGATCTGATTGAACAGGAAGCACAACGTCAAAAAAGAGGCATTGAACTGATCGCCTCGGAAAATTTTGTGAGTCCCCACGTCCTCGAGGCCATGGGCTCCTGTCTTACCAATAAATATGCAGAAGGTTACCCGGGAAAAAGGTATTACGGAGGATGCGAAATCGTCGATCTTTCCGAACAGCTTGCGATCGACCGGCTTAAGGAACTCTATAATGCTGAATATGCCAACGTTCAGCCTCACTCCGGAGCACAGGCGAATATGGCGGTTTTCCTGGTCTGCCTTGAACCTGGTGATACATTTATGGGATTGGAC